>JAFGTX010000087.1 GCA_016938815.1 Clostridia bacterium
GCCATTCTTGCACCGAAAACTTCCGATTTGAAAATCATTACTTTAAAAGCTTACACCGATGAAAATTTCCTGACCATCTCCCTAGCCGACAACGGCATCGGCATTAAACCAGAAGATCTGGAAAAGATTTGGACCATCGGCTATTCCAGCAAAGAAACCTCTGGCCTTGGACTACCTTTTGCAAAACAAACAGTCCAAGAGAACAATGGTATACTGGAACTATCCAGCACCTATGGTAAAGGCACTACCGTTAACATTTATTTCCCACTATACACGCTCACTGAAAGGAGTGACTCTCATGCCAAAAACTAAAATACTGATTATTGATGACGAACCCAGCATTGTATTTACTATCCAAGAGATCTGCAACGTTAGCGGCTACGAAGCCATCACTGCAATGAACGGACAAGACGGTTTTGAATTGGTTAAATCCAACGATGTCGACCTGGTAATTGTCGATTACAATATGCCCGGTTGGGACGGCCTCATAACCACAAAAAAAATCAAGGCTCACGACCCATCTCTACCCATTCTTGTTCTTACCGTTGACGAACAACAGCAAACCGCTGATAAATTTATGGCCGCCGGTGCCAATGATTTTTCCATCAAACCGATTAAGGCACCAGATTTGATTGCTCGTATCAATGTACATCTTCAAATTCGGGACATGCAGAAACAGATCAAGAGAAAGAAGGAGGATCTCTATATTGAAAAGGGTATCTCCTATGCCACTTTGTTGCTCATCACAGAATATCTAAGAGATCAGGTAGAACCCGTCACCTTTGAAGATATCACGACCAATGTCAATTTGGCGTATCAAACGGTACACCGCTATATCAAATTTCTGGAAAGCAACAGCTTCTTAGAAATTACACCGATTTACGGTCACCTTGGCCGACCAAAAAACAAATACCTCTTGGCAGAACATTTTGATATTCAGGCTTTATGAAAAATTTAACAGACTTTTGAATTTACCGTTTTTCTCATTCTTCTTTGGGTAAAAAACCAACGAAATCGAAAAAAGGGGGAATGTTTCATGGCTGATTGTCCAAATTTAGCAGGATGTGCTTTCGTAGGCTATTGCAACGAAAACGACGCATGTACGTCTGTAAATGGCTTTATAAAAATTTATTGCAAAAGCGAGAAACAAAACCAATGCATTAGAAAACGCTTATGCGATCAATTCGGAAAGGTCGTCGTACCGAAGAATATGATGCCAAACGGTGCACCAATACCCGGTACTTCCACAGATGACTGGTCTCACGAAGCAAAAAATCACAGAAAAGTCTTATAATACACACTAAAAAAAGCGTCTGATGATGTCGATGACATCTCAGACGCTTTACTATTTCATTGATTATCTTTGTGCCTCAAATTGCTTAAGTAATTCAACGAATAACTCAGGAATTTTAGCCAAGTTTTCTGGTGTTTCAACGAATGAAATTCTGAATTGAGTTTTACCAGGATTTTCTTCGCCTTCAGCTACGTTGTAGAAACCTTTCATTGGTGCAACAAGTAATGTTGTTTCAACGCCGTCACAAACAACTTTACCTTCTTGAGCACAGTAAAGAACAAAATCGATTGAATCGAAACCAGGTTTTACAACGTTTCTAACGTCGATTACCGAGTAAATTGATGCATCAGGGCTTGAAACAATCAGTTTTGGTTCACGCTCTTTTAGGCCGTTGTAAACCATCATGATTTGCTCTTTGTAGTAGTCTTTAAGACCTTTACACCAGCCTGCAATTTGCTCTTCTGTTTCATGAGCAAGTGCACCGAAGATGTATTGGCCAATCACGTTTGCACAAAGGTTTGCAGTATACTCTGCGATAGAACGGTTGTTGAATTCTGGGCTATCTGTAATCACCGCACCAATTCTCAAACCACAAGCGTTCCATACTTTTGAAGCAGTTTCAATACTGATTCTTCTACCTTCGATACCTGGAACGTCTGCGTCAGAAAGACCCCAAACACTCACTAATTTTGTACCTTCTTCATAGTATAGTTCACGATAAGCTTCGTCACTCACCATCCACATGTTGTACTTAACACATAGTTTTGCTAAATCTTTCATTGCATCGTATCCGAACAACTGACCTGTTGGGTTATCGTAAGGAATAACCAATAACGCACCTGGGTTATGCTCTTTAATCGCTGCTTCAATCTTATCCAATTCAGGTAATGTGAATTTACCTTCATCAGTCAATGTTCTCTTTACAGTAACTGTTGTTCTGCCTACTCTTTCAGCGAAAGAAATGTAATTTGTATACGCAGGGTCAATCATCATAAGTGGTCTTTCGTCAGTGCCAGCAGGACCACAAAGACCGATTAGTAATAATTCCATTCCGGAAGAACCACCATCAGTTACTTGTACATGTAATTTGCTTGTATCAAAGCCTTCGCATTTCAAAATGTTTTTGAATGCATTTTGACACTCTACCGTTCCAGCAGTTGTTGAATATCTTACAACACCTTCAGCAAATGGACTTTCTGGTGCACCAAGAGAAAACATTCTCTTTTGCATAGCAGGGTTCGTTGGAAGAGAAACGTTACCAATACCCACATTGATTACCGCTTCTGGTTTAACCGCACGCTCTTCGTATTTCATTTGTGCCAAACGAACGTCTGATGGTTTTCTCGACTCAAAATGAGCGGATAAAATTGGTTTACTCATAATAAATCTCCTTTATATTAGATTTTTAAAATTTAGCGCTACACTTGTATGTCCGCATACGTTTTCCCGTATGCTCAGTTTTCATTCTATCATGTTCAAGACATTACTTCACGTACTAAATTTTGTACGTGCGATAAAAAGATTTTTATACGTATATTTATACGCACTTGATTTTTTTGATTTTTCCGACAATTTTTATGGTAATACTGGTCAAATCGAGTTAAAATAGAGATAGAGACACACTTGAAAAATGACAAGAGGAGGTAACATAATGATCAAATTATTAACGAGTCGCCCAGGTGAAGGTAAAACAAAAGAAATGATTGCCCACGCGAATAAACTTTTAGAAACAGCGAAGGGCGATGTGGTTTTTATCGGCGAATCCAATGAGAGCATTTTGGAAATCAATCACAACATTCGCTACATAGACATTTCTGAATACCCTTTAAACGCTACAAACGAGTTTAATGCATTTCTTCATGGTCTGTTAGGCTCCAACTACGATATTCAAAGAGTTTTTCTAGATGGCATTCTCAATGTTTTCATCATGACGCCAGAAGAAATGGCTACTTGGCTTGATGAAATCAATGGCATTTCTGATAAATACGAGACCAACTTCGAAATCAGCATCAGTCTAGCTGGTGACACACCAGAATGTCTAAAAAAATATCTCTAAATTGATACGGACTTTAATTGATGACGTCACAGCAGTTGGCGTCATTTTTTGTGAGGAGGTTTTATGAATACCTATAAATATATCTACGGACCGGTGCCTTCACGGAGATTGGGGTTGTCTCTTGGTATCAGCCCCATTCCCAAGAAATACTGTAACTACGCCTGTATCTATTGTCAATTGGGACGAACCGACCACTTGACCAATACAAGAGCGTCTTATTTTCC
>JAFGTX010000429.1 GCA_016938815.1 Clostridia bacterium
GTTGAAGAGATGATGAGTAATGCCTTTAAGAGGAAGTTGTAACTATTATATAAAAGTTGCTGGGGAGTAGAAGAATACTTGGGACGTTTTCTTTTACAATATTGTTATAATGTTATAAATTTTTCTCATTTTTGTGCAATAAATAGAGAATACTGGGTATAATGATTATGTCATGATTCCAGTATATAAGGGGTTATGAAATGAATGAGATTATGTTAGCTTATCAAACGCATCTTATGAAAGAAAAACAGCTTGCAGAAAATTCTGTGGCTTCTTACGTAAGAGACATTCGAAAGTTTCAACATTATATAGGTGATGTTCATAAAAAGGAAACTTTTCTTGACGTCAACAAAACACATGTTATGTCCTATGTAATGCATCTTCAGGAATCGGGTATGGCGCGTACGACGATCCTTAGGAATGTAGCATCGATTCGTTCGCTTTTTAATTTCTGTGAAAAGAAACGCATGATTGATAACAATCCTACAGATAGTATCCATACACCGCCGGTGGAAAAAAAGACGCCGGTTATTTTGTCGTTTGAAGAAGTTGAGCAACTGCTTAATCAACCAGATGGGAAAACGGCTAATGGCGCGCGGGATATTGCAATGCTTGAATTGCTTTATGCAACTGGCATTCGTGTCAGCGAGTTGATGGCTCTTAACCTTGATGATATCGATTTGAAATTAGGTAGTCTCAAATGTTCTAGCGGTTCAAAAGTTAGAGTGATTCCCATTGGAAAAATGGCCAAAGATGCATTGAATAAATACGTAGAGACCTATCGTGAACAATTTATAAAAGGCGAAAACGATGCTTTGTTTTTAAATTACTATGGAGAGCGACTTTCAAGACAAGGATTTTGGAAGATTGTCAAAACCCATTGTAAAAATGCCGGATTAACCCGTTCTGTTACACCTCATACGTTAAGACATTCGTTTGCATCCCATTTAATTCAAAATGGCGCAGATATCAAGTCTGTTCAAGAATTGCTTGGACATTCTGACATTTCAACAACACAAATGTATGTGGCGATTAATAAGAAGAAAGTTAATGAGGATTATCTAAAAGCGCATCCAAGAGCCTAGAAGGCTCTTTTTTCGTTAAGATAGTGGTAAAAAAAAGGATAAATGAGGAGGGTTACTATGATTAATAGAGTAATATTGATGGTAATTGATAGTGTTGGTATTGGAGAGATGCCAGACGCAGAGGCATTTGGAGACAAAGGTTGCAATACTTTAAAGAGCATTTCTACGACTGAAGGCGGTATCCGTATTCCAAATCTTGAAGCAATGGGCATGGGTCATATTGATGGCATTGATTACCTAGACAAAGTGAGTGTGCCGACGGGTGCGGTTGCTAGACTTGGAGAAGCGTCAAGAGGCAAGGATACAACGACAGGACACTGGGAGATTGCTGGTCTTAGAATTGATACGCCATTCATGACTTACCCAGATGGATTCCCGCCGAGAGTTATGGATCTTTTTGAAGAACGCATTGGCAGAAAAACCTTATGTAATAAACCCGCATCAGGTACTGTGATTTTAGATGAACTTGGTGAAGAACATATGAAAACAGGTATGCCAATTATTTATACTTCTGCGGACAGTGTTTTCCAAATTGCTGCTCACGAAGACATCATTCCACTGGATGAACTTTACAGCATGTGTAGAATCGCAAGAGAGATTCTCATGGGAGAAGATCAGGTGGCAAGAATTATTGCAAGACCATTTGTCGGCAAACCTGGTGCTTTTGAAAGAACGCCAAACCGTAGAGATTATTCACTGAAACCATTTGAGCCAACTGTTTTGAATGCACTTCAAGATGCAAAATTAGATGTCATTGCAGTAGGGAAAATCGTAGATATCTTCGATGGCTACGGTATTACGGAAGATATTCATACTGTTAGCAATATGGATGGTGTCAATCAGACAATCAATTACATGAAAAAACAAAACAAGGGCTTGATTTTCACAAATCTGGTAGATTTTGATGCCAAATTTGGACACAGACGTAATGTTGAAGGTTACAAAACTGCACTTGAAGAATTTGACGCACGTTTACCAGAAGTCATGGCAGCGATGAACGACGACGATATTTTGATGATTACAGCTGACCACGGCAACGATCCTGGCTATGCAGGTACAGACCACACAAGAGAGTATGTACCGCTAGTGATCTATGGAAAATCAGTAAAAGCAGGTGGCAATTTCGGAACGCTTAAGACGTTTTCAGATATTGGTGCAACCATTGCAGATATCTTTAAAGTGCCTGCTACTGAAAATGGTACAAGCTTTTTATCAAGATTATAGGAGATTGATTTTATGAGAATGTATGATGTAATTGCGAAAAAAAGAGATGGCGGCAAATTGACGAAAGAAGAAATTGACTTCTTCGTAAAAGGTTATACGAGCAATGACGTGCCGGATTACCAGGCATCTGCACTGGCGATGGCAATTTTCATAAAAGGTATGGATGCTGAAGAAACGACGTTTTTAACACAGGCTATGATGCATTCAGGTGAAACGGTGGACCTTAGCAATATCAAAGGCATCAAAGTAGACAAACATTCTACGGGTGGTGTTGGCGATACGACCACTTTGGTGCTTGGACCACTAGTAGCAGCTTGCGATGTGCCGGTTGCTAAAATGTCTGGTCGTGGACTTGGACATACAGGTGGTACCTTAGATAAATTAGAGGCCATTCCTGGCTTTGACATCAATTTGAGTATCGATGATTTCATCGACGCTGTAAACCGACACAAAATTGCAGTGATCGGTCAAACAAAAGATATCGCACCAGCAGATAAAAAATTATACGCGTTACGCGACGTAACGGCAACCGTAGATAATATCAGCTTGATTTCTGCTAGTATCATGAGCAAGAAATTGGCAGCAGGCAGTGATGCTATTGTCCTTGATGTTAAAATGGGTAGCGGCGCTTTCATCAAGACCTTTGATCAAGCAGAACTATTGGCAAAAACCATGGTTGAGCTTGGAACGGCGATTGGCAGAAATGTTATTGGTGTCATCACCAGCATGGAACAACCTTTAGGCGAAGCAATCGGTAACTCTCTTGAAGTTATTGAAGCTATCGAAACTCTTAAAGGCAAAGGTCCTGAAGATTTGACAGAACTGTGTTTAACACTTGGTGCCAATATGCTTTTATGTGCCCACCGGGTAGCGACCTTTGAAGAAGGTGTTGCGCTTCTTAAAGAGAAAATCAGTTCAGGCGAAGCCCTAGAGAAATTCAAAGAATTCGTTACCAATCAAAAGGGCAACGCGGCAGTGGTAGATGATTATGGCCTAATGAAACAGCCAAAGCATAGAATCGAATACACAGCGCAGGCAGATGGTTACATCCTGGATACCAAAGCGGATGAAATCGGTATTGCGTCTATGATTCTAGGTGCTGGTCGTAAAGAAATCACATCACCAATCGATTTATCGGCAGGCATCCTGCTCAAGAAGAAAATCGGCGATGTGGTTAA
>JAFGTX010000430.1 GCA_016938815.1 Clostridia bacterium
CATCAGATTGGGCAACTGTCAGTAGACATCAACTGGTTAAAAAAAAAGGTTCTGTAGTACCGCTGGATACACGTCGAAAGATGATTGACCAGGAAAAAAGCCCAATGAGTATATGTCATCAATGTGAACTTCTTGGTGTTGCCAGGAGCTCGCTTTATTATACGCCGTCAAAAGCCAGTAATAAGGACCTGGAATTAATGGAGGCGCTTGATAAGCTGTATCTTGAGGATCCCACAAGAGGAACGAGAAGGATGGCTCGTGAGTTGCAGAAAAAAGGTCATCAGGTCGGCCGGTGCCATGTACGTACCCTTATGCAGATCATGAGATTAAAGACGGTTTATTGCCGGCCGCGCACTACCATCATTGATCCTGCCAGTTATAAATATCCCTATTTGCTGCGTAATCTGGAAATACAAAGACCCAACCAGGTATGGTCGCTTGATATCTCGTATATTCCCATGATCCGGGGTTACATGTATCTTCTGGCCATTATGGATGTATATAGTAGATGCATCCTGGGCTGGAGTTTGTCTAACACTATGGAAGCTGAATGGGTTGTTAATACTTTGAGAATGACGGTAAATAAATACGGGCTACCTGAGATCATAAACTCGGATCAGGGCAGCCAGTTTACCTCGGATGAATATATTGGTTATGTAAAAAGCCTTGAAACAGTCAGGATATCTATGGATGGAAAAGGTCGAGCTATTGATAACGTTTATATTGAGCGGTTTTTCAGAACGATCAAATACGAGAAGATCTATCTTGAGAGGCCTGAAACCGGAAGTGAATTATACCATATCTGTTCACAGTTTATCCAGTACTACAATGAAAGGCGCGATCATTCTTCAGTCGGGAACAACCCGCCAATGCTTGTATATCAGATAGCTGCGTGATTTGTTAACAAAAAATCAAGTTATGAGTCTCCCCCAGACCCCCTCTTTTCAACATAACCAATTAACTTTGATAAAAACATTGTCCAGTCATATTAGACCATCTCA
>JAFGTX010000431.1 GCA_016938815.1 Clostridia bacterium
AAGCCATTGTCGGACCGCACCCGGTTTTTCCAGCCAATACTTGAGGGAAATTTCAGGCATACAACCCTTCGAGGTGATTAATACATATGATGAGACATCATCTTTCTGTTCAGGACAGGCGACAATCCAAGCTCCATAAGCGGCCGCACGGCTAGTCAACAACAAAAGGACCAGATCATAGGCCGCCTGTAACTCTTTAACCTTAAGGATATCATTGAGGAGATCAGCAATAGCCAACTGATAACCTGAAATACGATTTATATCCAGTGCTTTTTTGTGCCTTTCCAAAAACACGGCGAAATCATCTGCAAGGTGCATCCACAAAGTATGATTTGGTGATACCAAATCAAATTTCTTTGGCAGAAAAAAACTATAATTCCCTTATCACCACTCAGGCTGCGATAAGGCACACTTAAACTAGCATGAAAAATCACATCATCAGAAATCGGCCACCCGCTATAGGAATTGTCTCCTAGAAGCGGCATATATTGAGCTACAATATTTTCTAGTGCATTATGGACAGAGCCATCAAAACCGCCCGTTCCGATATAAATTTTTGTTTTAACGGCAACTTCTCGGCGCGGCCCAGCCAGAGACAGGATACTGACGGAATCATCCTCAGCTTTAAACGCACCGATCCAAACTAAAGAAGGATTCAGATATCTAGCCAGAATTTCCATCATCTGTTGTGTTGTCGAAGAGAGATCCTGTGTCAGGGAGTCTCCCAACAACCGATCCACCTCGATCAAGGCAGATTGCAAAGAAGATTGCGCTTTCAACTCCTTAATAAGTTTATTATTTTTTGTCAGATTTCGAAAAATTATAGCTAAGCATATCAAAAATAATAATAAAAATAATACGATTCTTAGCATAAAATCATATTCCGAAATGGACCATAAAATTCTTTATTGTGAAACAACATCCGTAGGAGTTGCCTGAGAATTATCATCCGGGACCATCTGCAGCAATTCACCCAATCCATAATAAGTATCATTCAGCGCAGTTAAATTTGATTCCTTAACCCGCCTTTGCTGACTGAGCGACTGAATACGCGGCTGAATATTAGCCGACGAATGCACAATTGACTCCAATGCAGTCAACTTTTCTTTAGATTGTGCGGCAAAAAGTTCCAATTGACGATTCATTAAATCA
>JAFGTX010000432.1 GCA_016938815.1 Clostridia bacterium
CGCTATCCGCTGGAACTGTTCCAACGTGTCATCACCGTAAGCCTGGAAACCATGAAGATCGTTCGTAGCCTGCCTGCGTTGTCGTTAGGCTAGGATTGAAATGCAGTCGAGGTTAAGATAAGTGCTAAATTTAAAAAGAATTTTTTCGCAGGCGAATTTTCCCATGAGAGCGTTTCGGTTAGCGGTTTTATATAAGCTTTTACTTGGCAGCTTTCTTGGCTTGGTCGTCGCTTTTCCATTGCTATGCACAGCCGCAGACAAAGAGACCAAAACCGTTATCAGCGATGGTTTAGGAGCCGACGTAGCTAGTGCAGCCCAAAACGCAGCCCAAAACGCATTGATTAATGTGGTCGGCTCTTTTATGGACTCGAACAAAATCCTGGAAAAGCGCGTTGAAATTCAAGACGGTGTTCGCAGCCAAACGTCAAGCATTAATACAAATGTTAAGGAGTATTCTCAAGGTGCGATTCAAAGCTTTGAAATACTTAAAACATCACAAGAGAACGGGCTGACCAAGGTAACAGCTAAAGTTGGTGTAAGAATCGAAGACTTCCAGTACTACATCAAAAGCCTTACAAAAGGCGACGTAGAAGTGGATGGGGCAAGCTTGTTTGAACAATCATCCAAATATGGATCAGAGTTGCAGGCTCAGAAAAATATAGAAATTAAACAATCAAGCAACAAGGCTGCTCTCCTTTATGACAATGCCATCGAACCCATTCGGAGCGGAAAAGCGATTGGCTTCAAAATCCACAAGCCAAGGCTATATTGGCAAACTGAGCTTACCCCAAACGAAAAGAAAAGACTCAACGATACCGCTACGGCATTAGGTGAAAAATACGGAAAAGAAAATATATTACTAATTGAGGCGTCATCTTTTCTCAGGCAAGATTTTTTGCAAAATATGAAAAAAACCCTCGACTCCATATCTGATGAGGTTTTTAATATCAAAATCAGTAGCGCATCCACTAACTTATTTACAATGCAATATGACGTAAGCTATCGCACCAATAACCAAAAAAATACATTTGTTTTTATTGTTAACGATAGCGGCTCCGAGGCTCTATCCTACACCAAGGAAGGCTTTGAAAAAGGGAAGCCAGATATACCTTTTAATGCTTACATAGTTAATGACACAGCCAAGATTATTAATTCAAAAATTAATGAGTCGGGGCTTGTTATCTATACAAATAATAGTTTTAACCTATTTTTCGAAATTGCTTTAATCGATGACTCAGGGCAAATCTTACAAAGAGAAATATCTCCTTATGATTATGTCGACCGAAATCCAAAGCTTAGGTTTTTTAGAAAGGAGGATTTTACAAAAGAGATGATGGTGGAGTGGTCACCTTTCATTATTCCAGGCGATAACAAAAATGTTTTTGCTACGCTTGCACAGAGGGATTTTTTCATCTTGCTCGCGG
This sequence comes from Clostridia bacterium, assembly GCA_016938815.1. Lineage (GTDB taxonomy): Bacteria > Bacillota > Clostridia > Peptostreptococcales > Acidaminobacteraceae > JAFGTX01. The sequence goes on from JAFGTX010000432.1 coordinate 1,425, forward strand.
TCGATCCAGATGCTTTACGTAAAACAAAGAAAATTCAACTTAACCTTTCTACAAAAGGAGATAAAAAATGAGACATCATCTTGCGGCGTTTTGTATCCTGCTTCTTCCATCGGCATCATTCGCTGCTGGATGTGAAGCCTATCCCTACACTGATGGCATTAACATCGAAGATGTCAATGGCGGCGTTAAAATTATAGCAACCTCTTCTGCCGTAGTAAGTTTTGACGACCCAGCCTCCATTCATGACGCTAAAGAGGAAGCTTCTCTTCTTGCTAAAGCGGAAATTTCTAAATTTCTTTCGCAAACCATCAGTAGCGATGAAACTGTAGCCAAGGCTGTCAATGAAACTAAATCCATGTCCGGCGCTGGAAAAGTGGTAGAGCGCAAGGAAACAATCGAGCGCGTCAAAATGTTACGCAATTCATCCCAGGCGCTGTTGCGAGGTGTAGTTACACTCGGAGATTGCTATACCAAAGCGCATGAAGTTCGCGTGAGTGTCGGAGTCAAACCAGAAACCATCAATGCGGCAGGTAGCCTTGCTGGTGGAATGTCAAACTCTGTCGCTAACAATCCAACTCCCACAACTGGAGCCGGAACACAGGGCGCACCAACTGTTCCTTCTTCATCATCGACTGGTAGCGCACGCGAGCCTCTTCAGGGTGTTGATAGCTACAGCAACACCAATCGACTGAAAAATTTTTGAGTAAAGTCATGCAATGAAGCCAGTCGTAATTGGGGGCTTGGCAGCTATGGCATTGCAGGCATGTCTTGCAATGGATGATTGTCCCGCATTACCACTGGGGGTTCATGAAGTAGTTCATGGCCATACAACATCTTATTCTGCTGTTGCCAAAGCAGTATCATCAAATACGGACGAAGAATCCTTCACCTTAGGGAACCTCTGAACGAATCCCCAACCCTGTAAAATACCCCCATCTTCCAAGTCACCCATGCCCGACCGATGAAACAAGC
>JAFGTX010000088.1 GCA_016938815.1 Clostridia bacterium
TGCCTTACTCTTCATCAATTTTCATCTCCAATTATCGGCGACTTCTATATCTTAGCATCTGACCTATTCACTGTCAACCGCTTTTTCCTTTGTTTTTTAATGTTCTAATTTTCAGAATTCGCCCACCCATCTCCCTAATCTATTTCTTCCTATATAACAGTATCTCTGCCTTGATTTTTGTCCTGAATACCCAGAAAAATCAATTACAGATTGGTCCCACAGGACCATTTATGGTGCCACCGTTCTCAGCTTCATACAAAAAAGGCGGCTGCTTCTGCAACCGCCTCTAACTATCCAATGACCCTCTATTGAACCAATGCTGATGTCTTGGTGTAGAAATATTCCTTGTTGCCAATGGAATACACATCATACAAGCCTAAGAATTGACGCTTATGAACGAATAATTCTTCGCCATCTTGCTCAAAAACGTAACCTCTTCCGTACTTACCGACAAAAGCCCAAGAAATTTTGTCCATCTCTCGAATAAAAACTTCATCTTCTTCGCTTTTTTTAGAGATGAAAAGCAAGTCACGATATCTCACTCTAACAACTGGTTTGTTACCTGATTCTAATTTCATAACTGCTTCTAGCATCGAAAAGAATTTCAACTGTTTAAAAAGTTTCAGCATCACTACCACAAATACAATAGTCAATGCCAGCTTCATCATTTCACGTTGATGCTGCTTTTTCATTTGAGCAATTTCATCTTCTCGACAACCAAATAAATGTCTTAACATATCGTGCCTCCTTAATTTTTATAACATGGATGTATGTTGTATGTGTTCCAGTGGATCGAGAGACTCTCCTGACATCGGAAGACGCTGTATTCTAAATCGTTCCATATTGTCAAAAGGAATCTCATAAGTCATGAACATGCCTGTAATTGCACTGCCCTTTCTCATCCTAAATGCTTGAACCCCTCGCGTACTTTTTGTTGTCTTTTCAGGAATCAATTCAGACTCAAATAGGATGGCTCTTACCTCTTCCACGTAGCTTCTAAACAAGATGACATTTTCATTTTCCTTTAGGAATATACCCCTTACAAGAGTTGAATAATCGGAATAAGCCTTAATTAATTTTTTCCGATTGGTTTTGGTCTCATAGCTCTTGAGCGGGACTCTTGCTATCTTGCCATTTTCGAATGCAAAGAGCACGTGGCCAGAATAATCACTAGTCACAACACTAAACAAGACCGATTCGTCCGCTTCCATATCCAAAATATTTGGCAGATAAACACCTAAGCTACTGACTTTATGATCGTCCATCTCGTATAATTTCATTTTATAGACATTGCACTTATCTGTAAAGAACAACAAGTCATCTTTGTTAGAGCCATCCAGTTCCTGAACGATTTTGTCATCGTCCTTGAGCTTGTGGTCGCCGCTGCTCCTTAATGAAATCAGAGAGACCTTCTTAAAGTAATTATGATCCGTCAAGAAGACTTTCAAGTTATAATCTTCAATTTGCTCTACTTCATCATGGCACTGAACGGCGTCAATTGATTCAATCTCCGTCTTTCTAGGTACACCGTATTTCTTAGCGACTTCTTTCAACTCTCTAACAATCTGTTGCTTGATTTTCAACTCACTGTTATAGAGTGCTTCCATCTTGCGAATTTCTTCTTCCAGATTGCTGGTTTCTTTTGTTTTGTTTAAAATATACTCTTTGTTGATATTTCTCAGTTTAATTTCAGCCACATATTCAGCCTGATCCGCTTCAATAGCAAAAGCCTTCATCAAATTGGTGATGACCAGCGCATCAGTTTCCGTGTTTCTGATGATCTCGATTGCCCTATCGATGTCGAGCAATACTTTTTCAAGACCGCGTAACAAATGGAGCTTGTCTTTCATCTTTTGGATATCATAAAGCAACTGATTTTTGATGCATTCTATTCTAAAATCGGTCCAATGCTTCAAAATCGGTTTAACCCCTAGCGTCTGCGGTCTACCGTTAATCAGAAGATTGAAGTTGCATGCAAAGGAATCTTCAAGCGGCGTGTATCTGAATAATTTGAGTGCGACCTTTTCCGGGTCAGAGCCCCTCTTGAGATCAAGTGCCACCTTAAGACCGCCTAAATCGGTTTCATCTCGAATGTCGGACACTTCTCTCAATTTGTTGTTTTTAACCAGTTCAACTACTTTGTCTATAATTTGTTCAACCGTTGTCGTATAAGGAATTTCAACGATTTCAATACAGTTGTCTTCCTTGTTGTATCGCCATCTTCCGCGTACTTTAAACGTACCGACACCTGTTTCATAAATATTTTTCATTTGGCTTCTGGAGTACAACAAACGTCCACCGGTAGAAAAGTCCGGTGCCTTGATGTAATCCAGCAAATCTGCGTCAGGATTGATGATGTATTCCGCCGTCGCCTCACAGACTTCCTGCAAGTTGAAACTACAGAAGTTACTCGCCATACCAACCGCGATTCCTTTGTTGGCATTTACCAAGACGTTCGGAAACGTCGTCGGCAACAATCTTGGTTCCGTCAGCGTACCATCATAGTTCGGTATAAATTCCACCGTATTTTTATCAATATTCTTAAAGATTTCTTGGCAAATCGGATCCAGCTTCACTTCCGTGTATCGGGCCGCCGCTGCCATCATATCCCTTGAAGAAACTTTACCAAAGTTACCCTTCGAATCCACATAGGCATGCAGCAAGGCATCATGACCACGTGTCAATCTCACCATGGTTGCATAAATCGCCTGATCGCCATGGGGGTTCAATTTCATCGTCTGGCCTACAACATTGGCTGACTTCGTTCTGGCACCACTTAGCAATTTCATTTTATACATCGTATAGAGCAATTTCCTGTGAGATGGTTTAAAGCCATCAATCTCGGGAATAGCACGCGATACGATAACACTCATCGCATATGGCATATAATTGCTTTCCAGGGTTTGCGTAATCCCCGTTTCATAAACCTGTGACATGTTACACCTCTATTATTCGTTCTACTATTTTTATCTGCTTCAAGTGGATCAGCATCAGCTTAAATCCAACAGTTCTAAAAAGCGTTCGCCATGTTCGACAATAAAATCCTTTCGCCCTGCCAAGTCGTCTCCTAAGAGGATATCGAATACTTGCTTGGTGTGTTCCATATCATCCGGCAAGATTTGTATCAATCGACGCGTTTCAGGATTCATAGTCGTATGCCACATCATGTCCGGCTCATTTTCACCCAGTCCTTTCGAACGTTGAATGGTGAACTTGCCGTCCATATTTTCAAGAATTTGATTCTTCTCTTTTTCACTATAGGCAAAGTGGGTTTCTTTACCTGCCGTAATTTCATACAGCGGCGATTCCGCAATAAATATCTTTTTCTCCTCAATAAGCGATGGCATCAAGCGATAGAACAGTGTCAAAATCAAAGTTCTAATCTGAAAACCATCCACGTCAGCATCGGTACATATAATAACCTTATCCCACGCAAGACTGTCTAGATCAAAGCTTTCAAAGGTCTTGTTGTGTTTCGATTTTATCTCTACACCACAGCCCAAAACTTTAATGATATCCACCACAATGTCACTTTGGAAAATCTTTTCGTAGTCTGCCTTAAGACAGTTTAAAATCTTACCCCTTACCGGAATGATTGCTTGGAATTCCGAATCTCTGGCCAACTTACAGGCGCCCAGAGCCGAATCACCTTCCACGATATAGATTTCGCGTTTTGAAATCTCCTTGGTACGACAATCTACAAATTTCTTAACACGGTTGTTAATGTCAATTTTGCCACCGAGTTTGCTCTTGAGACTTAATCGAGTCTTTTCAGCTTTTTCACGGCTGCGTTTGTTAACCAGAATTTGATCGACAACCCGTTCTGCCAAGGTCTTATTTTCAATAAAATAGACTTCCAGTTGTCGTTTAACAAAATCACTGATAAATTCCTGAATGAATTTATTGGTGATGGCTTTTTTTGTCTGATTTTCATAACTGGTCATGGTCGAGAATGAATTCACGACCAAGACCAAGCTGTCTTGAATATCAATAAAGGATATTTTCTTCTCACCCTTGGTGTATTTGCCAAGTTTTTTGATGAAGTTATCCACCTCATAGACAAAAGCCTGTTTAATAGCTTTATCCGGTGAACCGCCATGCTCAAGAAAACTTGAGTTATGATAGTATTCCAGTAAATTCACTTCATTATTGAAACAAAAAGCAATCTGCGCCTTAACCTTATACTCCGGTTTATCTTCTCTATCGCGTCCTGCGCCCTGCTCTTCAAAGTACACAAGATCGGTAAAGTTCTTTTCCTCGTTCACTTCGTTCAAGTAGTCAATAATCCCATGCTCGTAAAAATATTCATGGAAAGTTTCCGTCGCTTCATCTTCAAGGACAAAACGCAAGCCTGCATTGACAATCGCCTGTTTCATCAAGGTATCTTGAAAAAAGGATAAAGGAATCTCTATATCTGTAAAGACATCCAAATCAGGACGCCATTTGATATGTGTCCCTGTCATTTTGTAGTTGGATACCTCTTTATGAAGGCCTTCTTTAACGTTTCTACCTTTTTCAAAATACAGTTTGTATTCATGACCATCTCGACGTACGGTGACGTCCATATATTCCGAGCTGTATTGTGTTGCACAGCTACCTAAACCGTTTAAGCCAAGACTGTATTCATAATTACCGCCCGTATTGTTATCGTACTTACCGCCGGCGTACAATTCACAAAAAACCAGTTCCCAGTTATAACGATTTTCCTTTGGATTGAACTCCACCGGGCAACCACGTCCATTGTCTATAACCGAAATGGAACGGTCACTATGTTTGATGACTTTAATCTCTTCCCCGTAACCCTGTCGGGCTTCATCTATAGAATTTGAAAGAATCTCAAAGAAAGAATGCTGACATCCCTCTAGACCATCAGATCCAAAAATAACGGAAGGTCTCTTGCGGACCCGATCTTCACCCTTCAACGAAGATATACTTTCATTATCGTATTCATTAATTATTAATGACAAATTAATCTCCCCTCAACTAAACTCTATTACCTCCATTATTTTATCACATAAAACGAAGATTTGTACACAAACAAACGTTCTCACACCATATCCTGTGTATAATTATGTTACTTTTTTATAAAATATCTGTTGACAAGCGCTTTATATCTGGTATAGTAGTTAATAAGTTTTCGCTTTAAGAACACATGTCCGTCATTCGCGGACAAGGAGGTTATTTATGGATCGAAGTAAATATATCATCATACACGTAGATGCTTTACCAGAAGTTTACATCAAAGTATTAGATGCAAAAAAATTAGTCAAGGACGGCACGGTCAACGGTGTCACAGAAGCGGCCAAACAAGTAGGGATCAGCAGAAGCACCTACTACAAATATTGCGACTATGTATTTTCACTCTCAGAAAGTGATATCGGCAAAAAAGTAACCATTTCTATGTTGCTTTACCATGAATCGGGCGTCTTATCCAATCTGCTAGAGTTCATCGCAAAAAACAACTGCAACATCTTGACCATCAGTCAAGACAGTCCGATCGACCATGTTGCTAACGTTTCCATCACTTTTGATATTAGCAGCATTACCGGTACCTTCAGCGATATGCTGGAAGAAATGAAAACACAAAAGGGCGTCAAGAAACTGGACTTAATCGCTATGGAATAATTACTGGGGAGGCATAAATGAAAAAGATAGCATTACTCGGTTACGGTACTGTAGGCTCGGGGGTCTACGAACTCGTCGAAAAGAACCGAGATAGGATTTTTAAAAAATATAACAAAGGTATGGCGCTTGATAAAATTTTAGTGCGTTCGCTAAAACGATATGAAACATTAGAGCATTACGAACTTTTCACTAATGATTTCGAAGACATCATCGCCTACGAACCAGATGTGGTCATTGAAGTCATGGGAGGCATAGAGCCCGCGCATACTTATATCCGCCACTTTCTAGAAAATGGCGTTGACGTGATTACCGCCAATAAGGATCTCATCGCAGAATATGGTGGCGAACTACTGGCCCTCGCTCGTGAAAATGGCGCACTCTTAAAATACGAAGCCAGTGTTGGCGGTGGTATTCCTATACTCAAAGCCATTCAGGAAAGTCTTAGAGGCAACCATTTTGATGGTGTTCAAGCGGTGATCAACGGTACAACCAATTTCATCCTGACAAAAATGCATAACGAGGACATGCCTTATAAGGATGCCTTGAAAATCGCTCAAGATATGGGATTTGCTGAATCAGACCCGACTTCAGACGTCTGTGGCTTTGATGCCGGCAGAAAACTTGCGATCATGTCTTCACTCGCTTACGAAAAAAACATCAAGTGGTCTATTTTACCCATCGAAGGCATAACAGAAATTGAACCTATCGATATAGAAAACGCCAAATTATTGGCTTCAAAAGTAAAACTCGTGGCCATGAGCCGTTACGAGGACAATCGCTTCTATGGCGCTGTAAGACCAGTCTTTGTGAACGCCTCTTCACCACTAGGCCTCCTCGACAATGAATTCAACGGCGTACAATTGACTGGAGACGCAGTGGGTGCCATTCACTTTCTTGGTAAAGGCGCCGGAAAATTACCGACTGCCAGTGCCGTTTATGGTGATTTGATTGATGTCATTCAAGACATTAAACTAAGACCTGATGTCCAGTTCGACAATGACTTCACATCGACTAAAACCTTACCATGTAAAGCAAAATGGGCTATTCGCGTTTCCGGAACAAACCTTATGGAAATGACGCAATGTCTGACATATGTCTTTATAGACAACAAGTTACGCATAGAAAAGGGACATTCTTCAAGCGACATACTGGCAATTATTGAAGAAACAAACGAAGAACAGCTGATCACAAAACTAAATATGCTGTTTTCAAACCCATACGTTGAAAAAATCAAACACTTCTTGATTTTAGACTCATTATAAAAAGGATTTGATCACTATGATAAAAATTAAGGTACCTGCTACAACAGCAAACGTAGGGCCAGGATTCGATACCATTGGTATTGCCCTGGACCTTTACAATACCATTACCGTGAAAAAGGAATCTGAAAAAAGAGAATTCCTATGGCCGGATGGTTCAGAACCTTTTCCGCCCAAGGAAAATCTCATCTTACAGTCTTGTCAGTATATGCTGGATAAGCATCCTGACATCAACATTGGCTTCTCCATCCAAATGGATGAGTGTAATATCCCTATTTCTAGAGGACTTGGCAGCTCTGCCGCTGCAATTGTATCCGGCTTGTATGCTGCCAATTACCTTCTAGACAATCGATATGCCAAAGAAGAGATCATTAACTTTGCCACTGAACTTGAAGGACATCCGGATAACGTTGTGCCAGCCATACTTGGTGGTATGGTCATCTCTACAACGGAAAATGAATCGGTCCTATTTTCATCCGTTACATTTCCAGATGACTTGATATTTAACGTGATGATTCCTGATTTCAAGCTTTCTACCAGTCTGGCGCGCAGTGTCTTACCCGATTCCTATTCGCGTAAAGACTGCATCATGAATATTTCAAGAGTCAGTCTACTGATCAATTCACTGGTAACCAAAGATTATGAGAAAATTCGCCCAAGCCTTCAAGATGTGATTCATCAACCTTATCGCCTTGCTCTTATCAATGACGGCGGGTCAATTATGGAAAAATCGAAATCGCTTCATGCCGTCGGAGAATTCATCAGCGGTGCTGGTCCGACACTTATTGCGCTAACGCAAGACTCAGGCAAACACTTTAAGGAAGCGATGTCCCAGTATCTATCGAATCTTTCTGATGACTGGCGCCTTGAACAAGTTCGAATCAGCTTAGACGGAACAACTTCAGAGGTGATTTATGAATAATATTATCGTACAGAAATTTGGAGGTACCTCTGTCGGTACCACTGAGTTAATCAAAAAAGTCGCAGAGCGCGTCGTTAAAGAAAAGCGCTCCGGTAAAAAAGTAGTTGTCGTGGTTTCCGCTATGGGAAAATCCACCGATGATTTGGTCGAGATGGCCTTGGATATCAACGAAAACCCTTCCTCACGAGAAATGGACGTTCTACTCGCAACGGGTGAACAGGTTTCTATATCCCTATTAGCCATGGCTATTGATGCTTTGGGCGAGAAGGCGATTTCGCTGACAGGTGCTCAGTGTGGCATCATCACAGATTCCCATCACAAAAACGCCCGAATCTCGGAAATACAGACCAACCGTCTGCTTACAGAACTATATGATGGCAATATCGTTATTGTTGCCGGTTTTCAGGGCATCACCAGTGACTTGAACATATCCACTCTTGGAAGAGGCGGTTCAGATACCACTGCAGTGGCTCTTGCTGCAGCGCTGAAAGCGGATTGCTGTGAGATCTACACCGATGTAGACGGCGTTTACTCCGCAGATCCAAGGAAAGTGACAAACGCCAAACGCATGGACATCATTAGTTATGACGAAATGCTCGAACTGGCAAAGCTCGGCGCTCAAGTACTACACCCAAGGTCCGTCGAGATGGCACGCAATTACAATGTGCCTTTATACGTCAAACCAAGTCATACAGAAGGACAAGGAACAAAGATTGCAGAGGTGAACAATTTGGAAAATTACAAAGTAAGAGGTGTCACTATCGATAAGGACATCGCACGTCTATCTATCACTGGTGTACCAGATAAACCCGGCATTGCCTTTAGATTATTTGAAAGACTGGCGGAAAATGACATTACCATTGATATGATTCTTCAAAATCTGAACCACAATACACAAAACGATATTTCCTTCACGGTGCCAATGGATCATCTAAGCGCTTGTGCTGGCATAGCCAAAGCTTATAAGGATGAAATTGAAGCAGACGATGTCGTCATGAAGGAAAATGTTTCAAAAATATCTGTCATCGGTACAGGCATTACAAGCAATCCGGTGATTGCATCTAAAATGTTTGGTGCCTTGTATGAACTTGGTGTTAACATCGAAATGATCAGTACCTCTGAAACAAAGATTTCATGCATCATTGATGACCAACATTCGGATGAGGTATTAGAAAAAATTCACGCCCTCTTCTTTTAATAAGACAGGGAATCTATAATTTCACTAAAAAAACGACCTTCAAATCAAGGTCGTTTCTTCATATCTAATAATTCTCTCTTATACCGTCAATCATGTAAATGACGCGTTCACATATGTTGGTCACATGGTCCGCCATCCGTTCCAAGTGTCTACCGACAAATAGCAGTCGTATAATTTGCCGCTTGGCCACCGAATCTTTCATGCCAAACTCCAGCAAATCATTATAAACTCTCGCATACAGGAGATCCACACGGTCATCTAGTTTAGCGATTCTTCTAGCCAGTTCTACATCCTTTTCCACGAAGGCATCCAAACTGCCCTTTACCATTTCTCTGACGATATTCTCCATTTCAGGCAAGTCAACCAGTGGCTTTATGAATTCCTCTTCGTCGAATTCCACGGCAATCTTGGCAATGTTCACACCATAATCGCCGATCCTCTCTAAATCCGTAATGATCTTCAATATCCCGGCAATTTCTCTTAAATCACCCGCCAGCGGTTGCTGAAGAGCTATCAGATTCAAGCAATCCTTCTCAATCTCTATTTCAAGGCGGTCTACTTCACCATCTGCAGCAATGGCCTTCTTAGCCAAAGCCGTATCTCTTTCAAGTAAAGCTTTGAAAGCCATAGAGACGACGTCTTCTACGTTTGCTCCCATTTTAATCAATTGGTTTTCTAATTCCTGTAATTTATCATCAAATCTTGCACGCACTCTCATGTTTCCTCCTAGCCGAATCTACCGGTAATATAGTCTTCTGTTTCTTTTTTCTGTGGCATTGAAAACAATTTTGTCGTTTGACCATATTCGATCAACTCACCCATCAGGAAAAATGCCGTATTGTCCGAAATACGTCCCGCTTGTTGCATGGAATGGGTTACAATGACAATCGTATAATCCTTCTTGAGTTCGATCGCCAATTCCTCGATTTTCAATGTTGCAATCGGATCGAGCGCCGACGTCGGCTCATCCATCAGCAGGATATCCGGCTCAACCGCAAGAGCTCTGGCGATACAAAGTCTCTGTTGCTGACCACCCGATAAACCGAGAGCACTCTTTTTCAAACGGTCTTTAACTTCATCCCAAAGCGCCGCTTGCTTCAAACTTCGTTCGACAATCTCGTCCAGTTTTCCTTTATTTTTAACGCCATGGGCTCTTGGACCATAGGCAACATTGTCATAGATGCTCATCGGGAACGGATTTGGCTTTTGGAAAACCATGCCGACTTTCTTTCTCAAATCGATGACATCAATCGCATCGTAGATATTGGTGTCGTCAATCAGCACATCGCCTTCAATTCTAACGCCACCTACCAAGTCGTTCATTCTGTTCAGCGTTTTTAAAAAAGTGGACTTACCACAACCTGAAGGTCCAATCAGGGATGTAATCACATTTTTTTCAATATCAATGTTAATCTTTTTTAGTGCTTGAAACTCGCCATAGAACAAGTCCAAGTCTTTTACTGAAATCTTACTTTTATCCATCTTCTCCACCTAAACTTTATTTATCTTATTCAACTGTCTGCCTACCATATTAGCCAAAATATTAATCACCAAAATAATCATAATCAGCACCGTCGCCGTCGCAAATGCCTTTTCAAAGGAAATCCCTTCTTTTGCAAGCAGATACAAATGCACTGCAAGGGTTCTTCCAGATTCGAAGGCTGATTTCGGAATATAGGGCGCCATACCTGCCGTAAGGTAAACCGCTGCCGTTTCACCAACCACACGTCCAATACTTAAGATGACGGAAGTCAGTATGCCCGGAATCGCCGAAGGTAACACACATTTCCAGATGGTTCTCAACTTGGTTGCTCCCAGTCCTAAACTACCTTCGCGATAGGCCATCGGTACGGATTTAAGCGCTTCTTCTGTCGTTCGAATAATCGTCGGCAAAACCATAATACTGAGGGTAATGGCCCCAGAAAGAATACACCAGCCCATCTTTAAATAGACGACAAAGAAAATCATACCGAAGAGGCCAAAGATAATCGAAGGAATCCCTGCCAAACTCTCCGTTGCAAATCTAATAACTCTTAAGATCCTGCCCGGCTTTGCATACTCAACCAAATAGATGGCACTTAGAATACCAATCGGCGCCGATATGCCAATCGCCAGTATAATCATATACAGCGTAGTAAGAATCATCGGCCATACGCCACCTTCGTCGCCTGAAGGTTCTGTCGTCAGAAAAGCCGTATCAATTTCACCAATGCCGTGAAATACCACATAACCTAAAATCCAAACCAAGATCGCGACGGTTAAAAACGCCGAAAGAAAAATACTTGCTTTGATCAGATTGTCCTTATACCGTCTTCTGTTTTTATTGTTATCGTATACTGCCATTACTTGTCACCTGCTTTATGTGTAAAATGATTCAGCAATAAATTCAAGGACATGATAAAGACGAAAAGTACCACGCCTGTCGCAAACAACACCTGCTGATGAAGCCCGAAAGCGTATCCCATTTCAATGGCAATGTTCGCCGTCAAGGTTCTTGCCCGATCCAGCAGTGAATTTGGTATCTGCACGGTGTTACCGATGACAAGGATCACTGCCATGGTCTCACCGATAGCTCTGCCAATGCCTAAGATGACTGCTGCAAGTACGCCGGATTTCGCCGCCGGCAAAATCACTTTGAAAATCGTCTCAATATGGGATGTTCCCAGTGCCAGAGAACCTTCTTTATACTCTCTTGGAACCGCTTTTATCGCCGTTTCCGAGATCGTAACGATCGTTGGTAAAATCATAACGCCTAAAATGAAAATCGCTGCCAGTAAACTGTTACCACCGCCACCGAATTGTTCATCAATAATCGGTACAATTACCAATAAGCCGAAGAAACCGTAAATAACAGACGGGATGCCTGCGAGCAGTTCTACTGCCGGTCTAACAATCCTCTGCAACCAAATCGGCGCAATCTCCGCTAAGAACACGGCTGTCAAAATCCCCACCGGAACACCAATAAGGATAGCACCCACCGTCGCATAAAAGGACGCTAGAATCATAGGCAAGATGCCGAATATGTCCGCCATCGGTTCCCAGTCCTGACCCAATAGAAATTCCTTCACGCCGACTATACCTATCGCAGGTGCACCTTTTGCAAAAATAAATAGTGTAATAATTAACACGCTGATTACTGAAATCGACGCAGCCACTAAAAAAATCTTTTCAATAATCTTCTCGGTCAATTCCCTTTTTCTATGCTTTTTTCTGTCAATCGTAATCATTGATTGCCTCCAATACTCTTATGCTACATCCAAATTATATGTTAAATCTGTTATCGTTAAATTAATGCAAAGTTAAGTCTATGTTAAGTAAAACATGTACTTAACATAGACTCTAATCATTGGCATCAACAAAGCTCTCAAGCTCTTCCTTTAATTTGGAGGATTGAATTTGAAGTTCTTCGACGACCGCATTCATGCCATTAACACCTGCAAATATTGTCTGGGATTGAGCTAGGAGATTACAACTTCTACCAGATGTTTCAGAGGCCTCCTTTGAAGTTTCTTCAATCATAATTACCGCTTCTTTCATGTGCTTATTTAACAAGGCAATCTGACTGCTGATTAAATTGACCTTATTGCTGTTTTCTTCATTTTCTTCCTGCAAATCGCTATAGGTGCCCCTTAACTTTTCCATGACATCCTGCTGTTTAACAAACATTTCAGCATTTTTCTCGATGTAGGCGTAGATCATATCATACTTTTCTCTGACAAAACCGACCAAGGCTTTAACATTCCCCGTTTCATCTGCAATGCCATTGGATAGGGTACGGATTTCTTCCGCGACCACCGCAAACCCTTTACCGCTCTCTCCAGCTCTAGCCGCTTCTATGCTGGCATTGATTGCAAGGATATTCGTACGTCTTGATATTTCAGAAATTGCAATATTGATTTCTGAAATTTGGGTAACCGCTTGATTCAATTCGCTGACCTTCTCAACAAGAACACTGGCATAAGCCTTGCCATCATCAATTTCTTGATCCACCTCTTTTACTAGGTTCGCACCTTCTTTGGTCTTTAGATTTTGCTTGCACAGGTTGTCGTTGATTTCGTCGGAAAATCTTTCAATCTCACCCACTTTAGACATCACTTCTTCTGTACTTCTAAGTCCAAGGGAGAGGGAGGTCATTTGGTGAGATGACATTTCAGCAATTTCCTCGATGGCAAAATTCATGGATTTCATAGCCTCGAAGGATGCCGACGCCGTCATATCCAATACAGTGGATTCTGCTGAAAGTTCTCCCGACATAAGCTGCACATTAGTCAGCAAATGTTGAATTTTGGTTAAAAGATGACTATAGGATTCTTTTACGTGTCCTATTTCCCTATTAAGCGCCATTGAATTAAGCACTTCAAATTGTCCCTGGGATAAAGCATACAATCCTTTACGTAAATCGGATAGGGGTCTGATGATGCCTTTCGTCAGATAGAGATAGGCAACAAGCAAGATGAACGCCATCAAAATCGACATACTTATTTGAACGGTCTTCAGTGCGCTTAATCCCTCCAGCAAAACTCTTTGATCATCCATAAGCACAATTTTCCACTGAGTCAAATCCAGTGTTTCAACCACAAATCGATACCGATTGCCGTCAATCGTGATATGCGTTCCTTCAAAGCTATATTCGGATTTGGTGTTAATTTTTTCCGAATCAAAATGGTTGATAATCCATCCATCTTTGGAAATAATCATAAATTTCTCTGTACCACGTACTTGGTAATCTGCCAGCTGATTCACGGAAATGAATGCAATGACCGCACCAATCACGGTATCGTCTTCAACGATGGCTGCAGAAAGCGGTACCACCATTTCATCCGTCGCTGGCGATAAGAAGGGCTCTCCAAAATACAAGGGTTCTTCTACACTCAGCTGATTGAAAAAGGGCTTGTTCGCAACCGAAAGCATCTGATAACGCATTTTCGCTTCACTGTTATAGGAGAGTATATTGCCTGCATTGTCACTGATGAAGATCTTTTCAAACAAACCTTCGCTATTTTCAGTAATAGCATCCACCGTCCGGAATAGTCCCTTGTAAGATGTATCACTAATAAAAAAGCCATTCTCATTGACCTGTGCCAACATATCATATAGGATGCTTTGAGCTTGTATGATCTTCATCCCGGTATAGGCGCCTTCCACTTTACTCGTCACACTGCTTTTCAACAAATCCGTGTTGCATTCAAAAACTTCGCTTTCATAATCCATGCTTGTCGACTGATACATGGTCGTAAACTTACCCATAACCAGGAAAAACGGCAATACAGATGCGATTAATAATAAGAGAATCAGTTGCTCTTTAACCGAAAGTTTACTTATGATCTGGATGCTTCTATTTTTCATTTCTTGAAATCCCTCCAACGTAATTTGTCTTCCGTTGTTAGCATATCGTTAATACGTGTTCGTCAAATTAAGGCTAGGTTAGTTTTATGTAAAAAGCAAAAGAGATGCGGTTTTCACCACACCTCTCTCTATTCATTATTTTGTAGGGGATTATTATTTATATTGAATCTATTGAACCGGAATTAATTTTTCTGCAACAATGGCTTGACCCTCTTCACTGAAAGCAAAGTCCATGTAAGCCTGTGCTGCTGGTGACAATTCACCTTTAGTTAATAGAAGGAATGGCCTAGATACATTGTATTCACCGGCAACAATGGCATCTACAGAAGGTGCTACGCCGTCGATTGAAACGCCTTTTACCGTCTCATCTACATAAGATAGAGACAAGTAACCGATCGCGTATTCTTTTTTAGCGACATTGGCCTTAACCGCACCATTACCTTCTGCAACAAGGGCATCTTTCTTTACAGCACTGATGGTTTTACCCTCTGCATTTTCTGCTTCTAAATCCAACAATTCTTCAAAGGCACCTCTTGTACCTGAACCTGCTTCTCTTGAAATTACTAGAATTTCTTGATCTGCACCACCCACATCTTTCCAGTTTGTAATTTCGCCTTTAAAAATAGCAGTCGCTTGGTCAGCTGTTAATTCCCCAACACCGTTTGCTGGGTTCACAACAACCGCAATACCATCAAACGCTAAAACATGTTCTGTTAAACCCCACTCTTTTTCGCCTTCTTTTAAGTTTCTAGAGGCCATACCGATATCCGCTGAGCCATCACTTGCCGCTTTGACACCTGCAGATGAACCAACGCCTTGTACATCGACTTTGACACCAGGCTCTTTTGCCATAAACGCTTCTGCGATCTCTTGCGCTACCGGTGTTACTGAAGTTGAACCTACAACATTGACATGGCCTTCAAGCGTTGTTGCTTGTCCCTCTTCTACCACTTCTACAGCTGGTGCTGTCTCAGTTGAAGTTTCTTTTTCTTCTGCTGCCGGCGAACTACAACCCGCCAATACACCTAAGCTTAAAACAGCCACTAATCCTAAAACTACTATCTTTGATTTTAATAATTTACTCACTTTTCATACATCCTTTCGTCTTTTAAGTCGTTTTTTTCGTTGATTTGTTATTTACAAGCAAAGTATAACAAGCTCAAATTATAAACTTGTTGTGCTTCTGTTAAGTGCAGGTTAAGAAAACAAAATACAAAAAAACAACAGCATACCGCTTGGCACGGCATGCTGTTGTCGCATAATTACTATTTATTGTTCCACAGGAATGGTCACGATAAACTCACTACCTTTTCCAAATTCACTACGAACCTTGATTTCTCCACCAAATGAAATGACAACGTGTTTGACAATCGCTAGACCTAATCCTGTACCACCAATACTTCTTGATCGGGCCTTATCCACACGATAGAAACGTTCAAACAATCTATCAAGATGCTCAGTTGCAATACCAACGCCTGTATCCTTTACAACGATTTTGACACGTTGATCTTCCTTGTAAATGTTGACACGCACTTCGCCACCTTTATTGGAATACTTGATGGCATTGTCCACCAAATTGACGACCATTTGCTTGAACCAACCTTCATTACCATAAATCGTTGGGAGGTCATCGCTGCAATTATAGAAAAGAGCCACTTCATTGCCCTTAGCCACTTCAGCAAGCATTTCCATGATGTTTCGGGTAGCGTGGTTGATATTAATCGGTGCATCATTGGCGATGGTTTCATTTTTTTCTATTTCGGATAAGACGAGCAAATCCTCTATAAGGGAACTCAAACGTTCAACTTCCAAATTGATGATGCCTAAGAACTTCTCACGTACTTCTTCTTTTTCCGCTGCGCCATTCAATAGTGTTTCTACGAAACCCTTGATAGAAGTCAGCGGTGTCTTCAGTTCGTGAGAAACGTTCGCCACAAAGTCCTTACGCATGCTTTCCAACTTTTTCATTTCAGTCACATCTTGGATGATGATCACAACGCCCATCTTTTCATTTCCAATTTCCGAAGATACGATTGGGTTGGAATACAAATTAAAGATTCTTCTTACAGGCTCATCAATTGCCAATTCTGCTGTTACCATGACATTGTTGGCAATCATATGATGAATTTGATCATCCAAAGCATTGTTTCTCAAAACTTCCAGAATGCGTTTGCCTCTGACGTCCGATTCTCTGAAATTGAACATCTGCTCAGCGCTAGCATTCACAAACATGATGCGCTTGTTATTGTCTACAGCTATGACTCCGTTGATCATACTTGAGAGAATGGCGTTCGTTTTAACATTTCTATCGTTTATTTCTTGAATCTGTTTGTTGATTTCATCACTCATGACATTGAAATTATGTGCCAATTCGCCCATTTCATCTCCTGTTTTTATATATATTTTCTCGTCGTAGTGGCCGTCGGCAATTCTTTTCGTCACTTCGGTCAATTCCTTAATCGGTTTGGTAATCCTTCTTGATGCGAATCCAGCAATCACTAGTGATAAAATAATACCAATGAGTGATACCAATATAATCCCTTTAACGGTTTGCTGATTGGCTTCCTTTATTTTATATAAGGGTACCGATACCCGAATAACATAAGCATTACCATCATTATTGTAAGGAATCGCCACGTAATACATGTCCATTTCAGTCGAACTGGAATAGCGTTTACTGATGCCTATTTTCCCATCAAAGGCCAATTCTATCTCTGGTCGACTATCCCCATCCTTGCGATGGTTTTCTAGTTCTTCCCAATTCTTTTCTGAATCAAATCTTACCCAGCCGTCTTCACCAATCAAAGTGACACGCATATTGGCTACAACAGCAGATTCTTTAAGGAAATCAAAACCCTCGTCCGTTAAAATGGAACTGTAGTTGTCGGCACCCTCGCGAATGAGTTTTGCCGATGAAATAAGACGGACCTTTACATCTTCAATATAGCTTGCCTTAGACATGTTATTTTGAAGGACGCCGGTAAATAGAATACCAAAGACGACCAAACACACTAATAATACATTAATCTTTTTCTGCATGTTGCCCCCTATTTGATTTTGTAGCCGACGCCTCTAACCGTTTCAATATACTTTTTGCCGCTGCCTTCTTCAATCTTGCTTCTAAGATGACGTATATGAACATCCACGGTTCTCGTTTCTCCAAAATAGTCATAACCCCAGATCTCGTCCAGCAAATAGGAGCGCGACAGTACACGACCTTTGTTCAGCGCCAGTATTCTAAGCAGTTCAAATTCCTTCAGTGTCAATTCAAATACGATGCCCTCTCTGGACACTTCGTGCTTATCGATATCAATCACCAAATCGTCTACCGTCAAACTGCCTTCCATATCACTGCTTTTTGTATTTTGATAGCGTCTTAGAACGACTTTAATACGTGCAAGCAACTCTCTCACACTAAATGGCTTTGTAATGTAATCGTCTGCACCGATCTCAAGGCCGACAATCTTATCCGTTTCACCAGACTTGGCAGTGAGCATAATAATAGGTATCTCCTTAAGATTCTTATTGTTCTTTACCCGATTGCATATGTCGATGCCATCCACTTTTGGCAACATGAGATCCAGTAGCACTAAATCTGGCTGCTCATTTTCAATCATCTCCAGACCTTTTTGACCATCCAGCGCATAAGACACCTTATAACCGTTGTTCTCCAAGTTGAATTTGATAAGTTCTACAATATGCTCTTCGTCTTCTATAATAAGTATATGACCAATATCCATCATGACCCTCCTAAATATAATTTCCAATTATCCATAGTATAGCCTTCTATTGTTAATTCTGAGTTAACTGCATGTACTCTATGTTAACTTTTCTTTAAAGACAGTTTAATTCCTCTTATTTATTGTGTTAATATTAGCTTAGATTATTAAGGAGGCATAACATGTCCATCACAACGATTCCTACAAAACACTTATTTTACATGATTCTCTTACTCATCGTCAGTATTACTTTTGCCTTTATTGTAAACTTACCCATCTATATCGGTATTTTAGCAAGTATTTGCTATATTTTCTTTATTGCAAAAAAATACGGTTATGAAACGATGGCCCTATTGTATTTAATCCGAAGCAGTTTTAAAACCGTAAAGACTGTTTTGTTTATGTTAATTTTAATTGCCGCCATACTACCTTTGTGGATGGTTTCTGGCACCTTGCCAACCTTGATTTACTATAGTTTCATTCACCTATCTTCATTAAATGTACCTTTAGCCGCTTTCGCCATCAGCACTCTGTTGTCTCTGATGCTGGGTACCTTTATCGGCACATTGAGCATTGTCGGTCCACTCTTCATGAGTCTCGCCATGGGGCTTAACATACCACCAGCACTCATGGCCAGCGCCCTCATATCCGGTTCTGCCGTTGGAGATAGACTGTCACCTATTTCATCCAATTTTCATTTGATCTGTGCCTCATGCGGTTCGGAAATCAATAAGACCATCGTTGCGACTATTAAAACAAATCTACCGGCTCTCATCATCACATTCACCTTCTATGCACTGTCAGGACAGCACTATCAACTGGATGTCTCAGGTTATAGCAATATTGCATCTGTCCTATCACTCTTAGAGAGTCATTTCCAGATTCACTTCGCAATGATTCTACCCATGTTCTTACTTCTTATGTTAATTCTAAGCAAAAAATTACCGATTGTTGCCTCATTTTTAGTGACCTTCTTTTGCAGCATCGGTTTTTACATATTTGTAGGTCTAGATATCACCGCATTACCCTCACTGATTCTAAGTGGCTACCATCCCGATCTGCCAGACTTAAGTCAACTCATCAGCGGCAGTGGTATTGCCTCGATGATTGCAGTACCCATCATCATCCTATGTTCTGCGTATTTGAATGATTTGTTGAAGCATACGCATTTGATGTCTCAGGCTCTGGATCGTCTTTCAAGTGGTCCAATGACCCTGAAAAAGCTGTATTTAAAAACAGAGTTTCTGAGCATTCTGGTGACCATCATTTCCTGTAACCAATCTTTGACAGCAATCATTACAGGCCAGCACTTCCAAAAACAATTTGATGACTTTTCCATCAACCGAAGTCAGCTCGCTCGAGTCATCGCCGACACCGGTTCACTGGTCATCACCGTCATTCCTTGGAACTTAAATGCCCTAGTTGCCAGCTCCATCACAGGTGTTCTTTCAATCCATTATATCCCATATATGGTCTATGTCTATGTTTTGCTGCTGATTACAACGCTGGTCTCTCTTCTATCGAAAGGCAGCACTGCACCAATTGCCGAAAAAACAGCGCTTTAAGGAGCTTTCATGATTAAGAAACATTATAAAAACGTCAAAACAATAAAGAAGAATACGCAGCTCATGGATTACTATTTCATGGGAAAATATCACTTTTCACCTTATATGGCCTGCGAACATGGCTGTATCTATTGTGACGGTCGCGCGGAAAAATATTACGTCGAAGGTGATTTTGAAAAGGATATTGTCATTCGGCGTAACCTGCCGGATCTATTGGCTCAAAAATTGCCCAGCTATCGTGAAAAGGGCACCTTTTTAATCGGCTCCGGCATCAGCGACCCCTACCAACCCATCGAAGCAGAGGAAGGCCTTATGCGTGCTTGCCTCTCTCATTTATCTGAAACGGATTTTTCCGTCTCCATCATGACCAAATCGACACTCGCTCTGAGGGATCTTGATTTACTGGATACCATCAACCAGCGTTCCCGTTGTTTGCTCATGGTATCACTGGTTTTCCCAACGGATGAATATCGGCAAATATTTGAGCCTAGAGCCAGCACTGTCGAAGCGCGTCTTGAAATGATCAAACAATTCAAAGCACGTGGCATTCCGGTATGCGTACTAGCCATGCCACTACTACCAGGAATTTCAGACGATATGGCTTCCGTCAATCTGCTCTTTGACAAATTGAAGGCCTTGAAAGTAGATGTGGTCATGCCCGGTGGTTTGACCCTGCGTCCCGGAAAGCAAAAAGACTATTTTTTAGACACTATTGAAAGTCATTTCCCAGAATTGCTCAGCACTTATCAAAAAATATATAAGGGCAACTATCCCTCTGGGAGCCCTGAAAACTGGTACGTCGGCAAAACCATGCCGGCAATCTATGAAGCGCTTACTCAAAGAGAGATACCAACATTTGTACCACACTATGTCTACAAAAATGCTTATCCGAAATATGATGAGCTCTTCATTTTACTCAAACACATGAAAAAGCTTTATCAGTATAGAGATGTTTCTATAGAACCCTTAAAAAGAGCTGACTCCGCCTATAGGAAATGGTATACAACGCACAAGGCAGTCTTCAATCGTAAACGTAGCATGACCCAAGAAGCGCTTGAACAAGAACTATGGTACGCGCTAAATGATCCTTTATCCTCTGTGCTTAGCGGCAATCCCAAACTAACCAACTTTATGAAAAACGCCGTCTTCGATGCAGGAATCTTTAACTACACCACATTGAAATTGGAATGACCTAGAAATAAAAAAGGGAACGTGACTATTTTCACGTTCCCTCTATATTTTAAATTAATAAGACACAACCACGCCGCCGTCGTAGGCATATACCGAAGCAATTCCGCGTGTTGGCGCCACAATAATTTCTTTGAAATTATAGGTTTCTGCAATTTTCTTTTTGAGTTCCTCTGCACGTTCAGGGCAATTACAGTGGGAAATACCACATCGGAGTTGACTCAAGTCACGATTTGTTTTTCCAATCTCCTCTACCAGCTTGTTCAGAGATTTTTTCATACCGCGGTTGACTTGAATTTTCACAATCTCACCCTTTTTATTTGCACCCATCAAGGGTTTGATGGAAAGCAGATTGGCGATTAGGCCTTCTGTATTGCTAATACGTCCTGCCCGTATCAAGTTTTCCAAAGATTCCAAAACAAACATTGTTTTTTGTTCCATAATATAAGCGTCGATCAACTCTGCTATTTTTTCCGGCGCTACCTCTTGATCAATCAAGTCTTTAAGCATGTAGGCAATCAATACCTGTGAAGAAGACGCAGCTAAAGAATTACATACGTGAACGTATTTGCAAACCCCTTCTGATTCAGCCATTTCTTTGGCAATCATCGCACTATTGTATGAGCCACTCAACTGATCGGAAAGTGTCACTACGAAAACTGCATCTGCACCTTTGTAGAGCTCTAAATAGGCGTTTGGTGAAGGGCACGAAGTTTTTGTTGCCACTTTTGAGGCCTTCATTAATCGTAATAAATTTTTCTGGTCAAAAGACAAATCATCCACTACTTCAACATCGCCAACTTGAATTCTCAACGGAGCCAATTCCGCTCCGAATAATTTTAGGGTTTCATCTGGCAAGTCGCAACAGCTATCGACCACTATCTTGTACTTCATAAGTTCCTCCTACCATCCATTCCTACTTGCTTAAATATCTAATTCGACATCGCTTCAAGAAAACCTTTAATTTTCTCAACGAGAACCTGTACGTCCGTCACATCCGCAGAAAGTTGCTCTACCGGACAAGAACCTGTTTGTGTACGATTCTTGATATACGGCACTAATTTGTCATACGAATAGGCCACACCAGCCGCCTCTAACATTTCAATCGCACGTTCCGACAATAATTTTGCATGTAAGGCCTCTATTTTAGCACCCGTCGATAACATGGCCGCCGCTCGACCGGTTACACGATCAACAAGCGCCGCACCCGCCAATTCTGCTCTTATGGTCGTAAAGGCTGTATATAAAGGTTTAATACCCTTTTCCTTGCTTTCGAAAATCAACTGACCATTTTTTACTATAATGATGGCGCTATCGCGTTCGTCAATCAAACGCTTCGCCAGTTCTATATCACTTATCATACTTGTAAATCCTTTACTTTAATATTTTACGCAGTGCTCTGACCACGATTGGAATTAAAATCAGTTGCACCGCGATGCCAGGTAGACCTGTCACAATGCCACCTTTAACAAATAAAAGGGCATTCATTTTCACACCAAAACCTATGGACAAGACAAATACGACAAGCCCTGCTACTGCACGTCCTATCAGCATCGCTGATAACAACGCAACATAATCCGATGCCACCCTGCCACGAATCCATGCAACAAAAGCGCCGTAAGTCGCCAGTTCAAACATCATGATGACGCCCATCGGAAATAGAATAGGCATACCCGTCGTTACGCTACTCAGTAGCGGCGTTACTGCACCAACCACCATAGCCAAGTATGGCGGCAAAAAAAATCCGGCAATCAGCACCGGAATATGCATTGGTAGAAATACTGGTCCTAACATATTCACCGTATGAAAAAGAATTGGCAACACAACACCAATTGCGATAAATAATCCGCTCATAATAAGATTTCTTGTTTTAATTCTTTCCATATTTATTCTCCTAATAAATTATCCAATTCATCTTCTTTTACCCATAAAAATAGACTGCAATCATAAACCACTTATTAAGTATGGATTATGATTGCAGTCTTGTCAACACTTTAACGCTCTTCTCTAAAGTATGACACACTCAACGCCTTAGGTCCTGCAACAAAGTCCTTGCGTACTGAGTTGAAAATCAAAACTAAAATGGTTACCAAATAAGGTAACATATCAATCAAGTACTGTGAGATTGAAATATTCAGCTCTTGGAGCCTGAATCCAACAATGTCCAAACCACCAAAAACAAACGCGCCTAGGATTGCCCTTGAAGGATGCCACATACTGAAGATAACCAAGGCCACTGCAATCCAACCTCTTCCTGCAGTGACATTCTCCTGCCACGCCGGAATGTATACCAAGGAAAGGTAAGCACCACCCAATCCACAGAGAGCACTGCCCAGCAGAATATGGGCATATTTGTATCTTGAAACATCAATCCCGTTTGCATCCGCAGCATAGGGATTCTCTCCAACCGCCTTTGCATTCAGACCCAATCTTGTATATTTGTAATATACGGTCAAAAGAATTGCCGCAATGAATCCTAAATAGACAAATAAATTCTGATTAAAGAATACATGACCGAAAAAAGGTATTTTATTGAGTATCGGTATACTTAATGGCTTAAAAACATTCGTAAAGGATTTCGGCAACACCTCACCTACAAGCGACTGTCCAAGGAATCCAGAAATACCCGTCCCTAGAATAGTAATCGCCAGACCCGTAACGACCTGATTCGCACGTAGCGTCACGGTTAAGAAGGCGTAAATCCATCCACCAATCATAGCTGTAAGCGCCGCGACAATAATCGCTACCAGTGGCGAACCAGAGTGATAACCGGCCATAAAGCCACCGACAGCACCCATCAACATAAGACCTTCAACCCCTAAATTCAAGTTGCCGACTTTTTCCGTCACGATTTCACCAATCGTTGCAAACAACAGAGGGGTTCCTGCTTGAACCGCTGCATGCAAGAAAACAATTAAACTAAGCATGTTGCCCTCCTTTGGCACTTCTGTCCACTAACGACAGTTTGTATCGAATAAAAAATTCTGCACTTAAAGCAAAAATAAGAATCATCCCTTGAATGATTTCAGCCGCACTCTGCGGAATCTGAAAAGCGGTCTGAATAAAGGACGCGCCTTGTGAAAGAATCGCAAATAAGAAAGCAACCAGCGGTACCATCATAGGATTCATGTTTGAAAGCCATGCCACAATGATGGCATCATAACCTATGCCAGATGATAATTCAAAAGTCAACGTATTACTCACGGCTGAAGCCTGTATCATGCCGACTAGGCCACAGAGGCCCCCAGATAGAAATACTGCTTTCATAACCGTACGTCGTACAGTCATCCCTGCGTATTTTGCCGTATTTTCACTTTCACCAATTACGGCAATTTCAAAACCGATCTTGGTGTGGTGGAAGATGACATAGACAACCACCGTTGCCAACAACAGAATGATCCAGCCGATGTGAAGACCAAATACTTTTGGCAATATGGCATTATCTGAGAAATTCGGTATTTTAGGAAAACCGAAAGCCATCGGGTCTTTCCAAGGACCATATTGTAAATAAATGATATATTTCAATGCAATATAGTTAAGCATGAGGGTGAATACGGTTTCATTTGTCCCAAAACTCACTTTGAAAATCGCTGGAATCAAGGACCACAAACCACCCATAATCATCGCACTGATCATCATCAGTAAGAGCAATGCCGTTTTAGGCATATCGCTGAAATTCAAAGCAAAATAAGTCGCCGCAAAAGCGCCCATCAAAATTTGCCCTTCACCACCAATATTCCAAAATTTCATTTTGAAGGCCAACATGACACCAAGTGCTGCCAACCCTAGCGGAATCGTATATTTAATCGTTTCGAGAACACGATAGGTCGATCCGAAACATCCATCTAGCATCGCCTTATAAACCATCAGCGGATTATGACCAATCGCAACGATCCAACCGGACATGGCCACCAAGCTGACTAAAATGGCAGCAATACGTACCAAGCCCTGATGGGTTCTTTTCATTTCTGCACGTTTTGATATTCTAAACATCTGCCATCACCTCATCCATATGTCGTCCAGCCATCATATAACCTAAATCTTCTCGACTGACTTTATCGGCATCTACAATGCCTGTAACTTTACCATTACATAGAACCATGATGCGGTCACAGAATGCTCTTAAAACATCAAGATCTTCACCGACAAAAATCACGCCGACACCTTTCTGCTTTTGAACATTCAGCAAATCGTATACTTTATGCGCTGACCCGACATCTAGGCCTCTAACAGGATAAGCTGTAATAATCAACTCTGGCTGTGTTTCAATCTCTCTTCCCAATAAGACTTTTTGGATATTACCACCCGATAAAAGTCGTACAGCAGTATCTACCGATGGCGTATCAATACTCAATTTATCAACCAAATCAAGCGCTTGCTTTTTGGCTTCCTTTCTCGACAAAAAGACACCGTGCTGACGATTATATTCTTTCAATAGCACGTTATCCGTAATATCCATCGACGAAACCAAGCCCATGCCTAAACGGTCTTCAGGAACAAAACTCATACTGATGCCCATATCTATTATTTTTCTAGGTGTCTTACCAACCAAATCCTCACCATTGAAGCGTATGCTGCCCTCAGTCACTCTTTGCAAGCCTGCAATCGCTTCACAAAGTTCTTTCTGACCACTTCCAGCAACACCAGCAACACCCAGTATCTCACCTTTTTTTACCGAAAAACTCACATCAAAAAGAGCATGTGCGTTCTCGTGATTATATACCACTATTTTACTCACTTCTAATATATTGTCACCCGGTTTCACTTCTTCTCGAACAATCTCAAGGTTGGTAGATTTACCGACCATCTTGTCCGTTAAAGTTCTCGGTTCAAGATTCTCATTTATTAATGTATCAATATATTTACCCTTTCTTAGTACCGTAATACGGTCGCTTATTTCCAAAACCTCATCCAATTTATGCGTAATGATTAGAATCGTACAATTGTCCTCACGCATCTTTTTTATAATCTTAAATAAGTTCTGTGTCTCTTGTGGTGTGAGTACCGCAGTAGGCTCATCCAAAATTAGAATTCTTGCCCCTCTGTAAAGCACCTTTAGAATTTCAACACGTTGTTTCTCCGCAATAGACAAATCTTTGATTTTAGTATTTGGATCCACCTGAATGTCATAATGGTCACAAAGCGCCCTTATTTCAGCCTCCAGCTTGCTTTTGCGTATAAAAAAGCTTCCCTTTTGACCGGCAATCATATTCTCCAATACTGTATGATCTTCTACCAGTTTCAAATGCTGATGGATCATTCCTACCCCATGGCTAATAGCATCACGAGGAGAGCGCACAATTGCACGCTCTCCTCTGATTATAATTTCACCACTATCCGGTTGATAGATACCGCAGAGAATATTCATAAGTGTACTCTTGCCGGCACCATTTTCACCTAATAAGGAATGAACCTCGCCGTAGTTAAAAGAAACTGTAATGTTGTCACTAGCTCTCACCGTGCCAAATACTTTAGTAATACCTTTTAATTCTACAACTTTTTCGTTCATTTTCACTCCTATTGTTCAATCGATCCTACGACATTTTTAACAAAATAGTTCATGCTCAATAAGTCAGCATCTGTTAAAACGCCACCCTCTTCGCCAACTGTTGTGCCATCTTGTTTCTCAATTACACCGCCGAATACTTGGAAAGAACCGTCAGCGATTTTTGTAGCGTACTCGTCAACTTTCTCTTGAGCGCCTTCTGGTCCGTTTGCTGTGA
The DNA here is from genome assembly GCA_016938815.1 of Clostridia bacterium. GTDB lineage: Bacteria > Bacillota > Clostridia > Peptostreptococcales > Acidaminobacteraceae > JAFGTX01. The sequence continues at coordinate 26,546 of JAFGTX010000088.1, forward strand.
TCGGTGCTAATTGAACAACGCCATCATTCATGCCACCCCAGTAGTTTTCTGGTGTCCATTCACCATTCATCGCTTTTTCGATTTGAGCTTTGTAGTATACGCCCCAGTTCCAGATTGGTGCTGTCATATATGCGTTTGGTGCTTTTTCTTCAGAAATAGAGTTGTAACCAATTGCAGATGCACCAGCTTCTTCAGCCGCTTGTTGTGGACCAGCTGTATCTTGATGCTGAGCGATAACGTCTGCTCCTGAATCTAAAAGTGCTTTAGCTGCTTCTTTTTCTTTAGCAGGGTCATACCAAGTATGTGTCCATCTAACGTCTACTTCTGCATCAGGATTTACTGCTTGAACACCTAACGCAAATGCGTTGATACCTCTAACAACTTCAGGAATTTCAAATGCTGCAACATAACCAATTTTGTTTGTTTCAGTTTTAAGGCCAGCAACGATACCTGATAAAAATCTTGGTTCGTACATTCTACCGAAGTAGTTGTTCATATTGTCTGTGCTTTTGTAACCAGAACAGTGTAAAAATTTAATTTCAGGGAATTCTTTTGAAATTTTTTCAACGTAATCCATGTAACCAAAGCTTGTAGCAAAAATCATAGTTGCGCCTTGATCAATCATGTCTCTCATAACTTTTTCAACTTCTGGACCTTCCGGTACCGATTCTTTGTAAAGTGTTTTAACACCTAACTCTTGCTCTACATATAAACGGCCTTGATCGTGAGCATAAGTATAGCCACCATCACCAATTGGTCCTACATATACAAATCCGACAGTTAAACCTTCTTCAGTTGCTTCTGGTGCAGCTGCTGTATCATCTGCTTGTTCTGTTTGTTCCGCTGGTTCACTTTGATCCGTCGATGCTGCCGGCTCTGAACCGCCACAACCTGTTAATGCCACCATCATCAATAGCATTGCTGCCAACAATAAACTTAAACTTTTCTTCATCATGCACACCCCTGTGAATTTTTTCGAATTATTTGTGTATTTCGAAACATAATGTTCGTAATCACAAGTAAATCATAACAAGAGTCCCTTTATAAATCAATAGAAATATCATTTTCAATAGAGAATCTACATATATTTCAATAAAAAACACACCTTGTTTTCGGTGTGTTTTTGTGTAGTATTTACAACATAAAAGTCATTCTAACTTGTTTATCTTCATATTCCCTTGTAATAAGCATACGTGCAAAATCGCTAGAGCAAGCTGTTTATGCTCGTTTCAACCGGTTGCATTTTATCAAATCGATAAACATTCTTATATCCGCGCTGTGCCAAACCTCGTAAAACCTCTTCAAAATTAGCACATAAAGTACCCGTTCCATGAGAATCGGAGCCTAATGTAATCACCTTGCCACCTAATTCTTTATAGATTTCTATGATATTCCAATTAGGCAATGCCTCACCCAAATCACCTCGAAGTCCAGAGGTGTTGATCTCTATCCCCTTATCATCCGCAATGACCTGCTTAAATACTTTTTCGATCAAGTGATCGTATGATTGAAGGGATATCCTCTTGCTATCTGGATTGTAACGCTTGTAGATATCAAGATGTCCTATAACGGAATAGTCTTTATAAGTAGCGATCATTTGAAACATTTCTTCATAATAGTGTTCAATGGCTTCCAAAGTACCATATGCACTGAAGAAATCACCCAGATAAAAATCCATGCGCTCACAACCGTGCATGGAACCCAAAGCGAAGTCAAATGCTCCCTGTCTCACGAATTTAGAAGAAGCCTCTAGAACATGAGGTTGAAGCCCTACTTCGACACCCGCTTTAATGCTGATCTTATTTTCATACCTATCTTTTAATCTCGCCACTTCAACTTGATAGTCTGACGCAGAAAATTGAAATTGATCGGTACCATCTGTAGAATCAAAATCCAAATGGTCGGTAAAACAAATTTCCTGCATGCCTTGTCTTATTGCAGCGACAACAATTTCTTCCATCGGTACGGAACAATCTCCGGAAAACGCCGTATGCACGTGATAATCAAACAACATATATGCCTCCAATCCCTGTCTGTTAATGATGAGATTATAGCATATTATATTTATTATTCATATAGCACTAAAAAGGAATATCGTCGTGCACTTCCACTTCAATGCCGGCTCTAAGTTCATCTGGTACCATCTGTTTTTTGCTCTCTAAAAAGCGGATTTTACGTGCCGCAATCTCTGTTAAAAAAATCTTTTCACCATTATTGCCATCAAAATTGTCGGTTCTAACAGAACCACTCACACCAATCAAAGCCCCCTTGCTCATGTACTGACACACGATTTCTGCAAGCTTGCCAAACACTGCAATTCTAGGAAAATCCGCTGTTGCCCGATTTTCAGATTCAAAGCGTTCTCTGATTTCCTTCGAAAGACCACGATCTACCCCAATTGAAAATTTCACATAAGGAGTCCCATTAGCACTTTGCTTAAGTTCTGGATCTGCGGTCAATCGACCTACTAAGCTAACATCATTCATCACTTCACCTCATTTACATTTTTTGTAAATTAAGTATAGCATACTTTTGCTTTTTTTCCAATAATTGTAATTTTATATTTCTGTCCCACAATTGGTACAAAATTTTCCTTGGCCCTTTTCACCACAATTGGAACAAAAGCGATTTTGAATCACACCAACAGACGTTCCACAAGCGCTGCAAAATTTTCCATTAACCGTATTACCGCATTTATTACAAACACTTGAAGATACAGAATATGTATCTGTATTTTCACTGACGCCCTGCTGAGATGGTACATTTTGAGAGATAACTTGTGATTGTCCAACACCATGAAAAGCATTGCCCATGGCTTGATTCATCATATTGAGATTCATGAAACCAACGCCAGCCCCACCCTCGTTTTGTGCCGCAGCATAAAATGCATTGTTAAGAATCGCCTGTTGAGAAGCCATATCTCCCGATTTTTCAAAATCATTTATTTTCTCTTTGCTGGTATCATCCAACATAACGTTAACTATGTGAAAATCTACAATACGCAATCCCCGCTCGCGGATATGCTTATCAAAAACTTTTTCATTCATCAACTCTTTGACTAAAAAACTATGCGATGGTAAATCTAACGGAAATACACGATGTTCTTCATCACACAGTGAGTTTAAAACCGCCTGAAAAACCGCGATAATTTCTAAGCGCATTTGATTGCAAAGTTCTTCCTTATCGTATATCGCTGCCGTTCCACCGATGCGTTCTAAAAATTTTGCAGGATGGTCTATCTGGAAAGTATAATTGCCACTGCATTTGATGCCTACACTAATAGGTACAGCGATACCTGGTCTTCGAACATCTGCCATACAGTGTTCCCAATCTCTGTACAAAACAGGCGAAATTGTCCCAAAACCATTATTAAGAATTTCTTTTGTATTCAAAAAAAATACGGCCTGATCTTGAAAAGCGGCACCACCAAAAGTAAAGCGTGTCCACATCTCACGGAACATGTCTTTATGATCACCGGAAAAAAAGGATGGTGAGGCTTCTGAGTTGAATTCAAAAGCACCCGGTTCTGCAGTTGCATCTAAAACTTTACCGTTGTCTACAATAATAGCCATCTGACCTGGATTAACGATAACAACGCTTCCATTTCTCACAATGCCATTTTTACCACTTTTTTTCATCATCAGAATATTGTCACTCATGTTGTCACATCTTATAGTCGTTAAATTTTGACTACCAGCTGTCCCCTTGATACTATCAATTGCTGTTTTTAATAAACCCATTACACCGTCTCCTTTCTCTTGCTGAAAAATTCATTTATGCCATTAATCCACTGAGTGATTTTTTTAGCGTTCTCTTCCCCTACATCATAGAGGATTTCTATCTTCCAGTCATAATCTGCAAGATCATACTCCGTGCCGCAGTACTTACATTGACCATCATCCGACAAATCCATCGGCATACCACAACCTTTACAATAAACCGATTCGATATCAAAGATATTTTTATAAAACACCTCTTGATGCCGATATAAAACAACGCCAAAGTTTCGTGTACTTTCCTTCACACGTCTTTCTGGGGTAAGATACAGGTTGAATGTGGCAATTTCCAGCTTAACATGTTGCCGACCATTCTTAATCCAAAATTTTTTAATCGTAATATGAGATAAATCCGTTTCACTAAAAATCAACCGATCCTCTTCTGTCTCTATGCTATTCCTCCAAGTAGCAAAAAAAGCTTCGTCCATGAAAGCCTTCATCTTATTAGGTGCATTTTGATAAGTCAGCATCAATCGCTTCAGCAGGTAGCCCGCACGTTCATTGACCCTTTGTGGACTGCTCATCCTATCGAAGCGAATCAATCTTCTATATTGAAGAATAGCGTAAATATATAACACGGCACTAACAAAACCTGCTACGATCATAACATACATCCCAGTGCAACTTACTGTAGAAATAAGTTTACTTCCTCTGAAAAATATACTTGCTAAAAATGCCGGCAGTATCATATATCCAATCAAACGCCCAATCTTTTGGCCCTTATCCACACGCTTCATGTCGTCGGTTTTTTCGCCTGTCGTTCCACCTCTAACCCCGTCGTTTTCCAACTTCAAATCACTGAGAATCCAATCGTAGGCATCTGCTGAATATTTTGCGCCACAATGTATACAAATAAACAGCTCACCCTCTAATTCGATGAGACTGCCACAACCTTGGCAATAAAATTCTTTATGTCCTTTTTGTTCTGGATTTCTAGATAGAATCATCTTAAGACTCGCTCTTGGAAATTCCCTCTTCCACATCACCGTATCCGTTGCCGTATCGATTAAAATTTCCTGATAATTGCCTGTGAGTTTTTCTTCTGTAACCGAAAATTTTCCGAAATTTGAAACAGTGAGCGACTCATCGCGCTCCTTCTCTTTTTTTGGAAAAAACCGAATCTCTCGTCTCAATCCCAACTGATTTAAATTATTAATCTCCATTTTCAAAGTTTGAAATAGCAGATCCGACACGCTGTTCATCACCGTGTTTATATTTCTATTCCTGAACAGATCGAAATAGAGCATTCTAAATTTCAAAGATTTTTCTTCACTGATCCTTCTGTCAAACTCACCTCCAAAACTATTCTCCGGTCTATAGGTCTTCTGATTTTCCATTTTTTCCATTAGAAATCCAAAGAGTGCCATCTCAATAATAAAAATCAAAAATAACTTCATTTTATCCCCCCATTACTATTTGAAATATTCGTTTATGTGTTCTATCTTGTCGACAACCACTACGATATTCTGTGGATTATCCGGCAAAGAGGTCAGCAAATCCATAATATAATCCAATTGCATACTGAAATATTTATAAATCCCTAAAAGCCACCAAGCTGCGAATAGAACCATACACCCCAGTAAAAACTTATTTATCAATGTTGCTCTCGCCAAATTTCGGATATTGGCATTTTCAGTTCTCTTAAAGGCTTTAAAAAACGTCACGAACCATCCGAGAATCGGTATATACATTGCCAATAGAATCATCCAGAATCTTCCCATAGAAACAAGGCCTTGATCCGTTGTCTCTTGTACTACCGCCCTTCCATGTGTACCAAGCTTGCCCTTTTCGCCTAATGCTGTTAATTTTCCCATCCTTTCCATCACCTCTACTAGATTCATCATTCTATTTACCTAACTACACATCACCATACCGTATGGAGTAGTTCATAACGTTTCACTTTAACGTTAAAGTAAATTGCAAAAATAGCTTACCATAATTCTGAAATCTAAGTCAATACTCATGACTGGATTAACTGCTCAGCTCATTGACGATTACCGAGACAGGACTTGCACCTGCTAGTGTGGTTCAGCTTCGCTGAACGCACAAAAAATAGAAAGAGACCTTTCGGCCTCTCCCTGTCAATGAAGACTTTATGCTAATTAAGCCTATAAGGGGAATTATAGTACTTAATCGTCAGCATATTAATTTATGAAAACGGTTATGCGATTCCGCCACCGTCTACAACTATATGTGTACCCGTTACCCAAGCAGATAAATCACTTGCTAGAAAAAGAACTGCATTTGCTATGTCATTGACATCGCCGACTCTATTGATCGGACGTGCCGCAGCCTCTTCCATAAAAATATTTTCATCTTCTCCAAGTTGTGCACATTCGCTTCTGAGCATTGCTGTATCCACGTCTCCAGGACACACACAATTAACACGAATGTTGTCTTTGCCATGATCAATAGCCATGGCACGCGTCATATTCCAAGCGCCACCTTTAGCAGCACAATATGAAACTGCATCGCCGCCGCCTTTAAGCGACCAGCCTGAGCCAGAATTGATAATGCTACCGCCGCCAGCTTTGACCATATGAGGAATAGCATAGTGAGAAACCAAATAAATGCCTCTTAGCGTCACATTCATCGCTAAATCCCACTCTTTCAAACTCAATTCAACCGCATTCTTGCGAATTGCTACTCCAGCATTATTAAATAATACATTAATTCCACCAAAGTTGTCAACTACTTTGTTAATCGCTTGCTCACAACTCTCAGCACTCGTTACGTCACAATTCACATAAATGGCCTGGCCACCCTTTGCCCTTATTTGAGACGCTTCACGCTCACCGATTTCATCTTGAATATCCAGTATGGCAACCTTACCACCCATGGATGCAAATAATTTCGCGGTGCCAAGTCCAATACCACCAGCAGCACCGGTCACAACGATTACCTTGTTATCCATTGCTAAACTATTTAATGTTTTTTGTCTTAGTTCCATTTTACCTCATCCCCTTTATTAATGATAGTATCCTATAATGCATATTTCATGCCAATTTGCCACTTTAAATAGCAACATCCCTTTTGAGGCGTATGCAGGCATGTAGAGATAAAATCCACCATAATCATTAAAAACATTGTCAACTTTGACAAATCAACCCTGAATAATGACAATTTAATACTCGGTAAAATCCAGATTTTTGAGCGTATCGCGCACATATGTCAGCGCATCACCATCTACTTTATTATTTTTGCTCCTAATCACATCCAAATAGCCTGTCAAAACAGATGCCGTCACTGTATCTGCATTATGGATAATTACCTTATTATAGCTTTGTAGCACATCATTTCTGATTAAATTACTGTTCCTGTAGTAAATCGGTGTGTCTGGCAAACCAGTCAATAAGGCATTGAGATACCATTTGTAAAGTTCAAAAACTTCATTGTAACGAATTGAATCTTCATAATTCACCAAATACTCTTCTGCGCTGAGTACTCTGAAGGACAATTCTTCCCATGAAATTGTCAAGCCACCATCAGCCGACAATATTTCAGACGATTCCCGCGACAGTATTTCGACATAAGCTCTAATGCTTTCCGACACATAAGGCACATAACTCTGCAACAGGTTATAGTCAGGATAAAGCGTTATCATGCCTTCATGATAATTCAGCAAAAATCCGTCTTGCTTGACCACCTCTAAAAAAGACATGATCTCATCAGAATAATCTCGACTGAGCTTATCCAAATTATAGGATTTATCGTACGCATCCAGCAGTGCATTTTGATAAACCGTATTAAAGATAAGATCGGTATAACCATCCAAAACGTCACGCTGTTGATCCACAAACATGGTCAGCATAATATCTGCATCGAGTTCACTCGCTGTAGACATGTACTTATCGAGAAATACTTTGGCCTCATATGGCGTACCTTCCGTAACTACTTTATTGAAAGCATTCAATAAATTGGGTGGTCGCGCCGATTCAACATTGCTGGTGGTTATTTGTTCTGCAGAAACCACTGCTTCTTCTTCATTCGGTGTCGTTTGCTGACATCCTGCCAACAAGGCCACCGCCAACATCATTAAAATTATCTTCTTCATTTTTTCTACCTACACTATATAAATTTATTTCTCTTATTTTCAGTCATTAAAATTTTAAACCACTCTGTATAATGGTGAGGAAGTGCTTGCATATCCGCGTACAACTGTTCAAGGCTGACCCACTTGATTGCCTCAACCTCATCCTTATTAAAGGCTATGTTCCCATTATAAGTGCCTAGGAAAACTCGGTCAAATTCATGTTCCGTAAGTCCATTATCAAAGCGCGCCTTGTAGATAAAATGATGCACTTCCAAAAGCGATACGGTAAAACCCAGTTCCGCCATCAACCTTTCCTCAGCGCCACTTCTATACGACTCATTTAGCTGCGGATGGCTACAGCATGCATTGGTCCATAGTCCTGGAGAATGATACTTGGATAAAGCCCTTTGCTGCAGAAGCATCTCCCCGTTTTCATTGAGAATTATAATTGAAAACGCTCTGTGCAAAGCCCCTTTATAATGAGCTTCCATTTTTTCCATTTCTCCTAGTACAACATCCTTTTCATCTACTACCACCACTTTATCACGCTTGATCATACTTCACATCCTTTTTATTGATAAACAACTTAGAAAAATCCAATTCCGCAATGAGCATACCACTTAATATCAGTGCAGCACCCACTAAGCCCCGTCCACCCAAAACCTCATGCGCCCATATAAATGCAAAAAATGCCGCAAATACAGGCTCTGCTGAATAAATTAAAGCGGTATGTGTTGGACTCGTATAACGCTGCGCCACACTTTGAACGATAAAAGCAATGGAGGTACACGCAATCGCCAAGAAAACAATGTTCATCCATATCGCCGTCGTCGTTGGCAGATGCACTTCTTCAAAAGCAAA
>JAFGTX010000089.1 GCA_016938815.1 Clostridia bacterium
CAGGATATATCGGTTGTGGCTTTCCAGAATACACGCATCGCAAGCCTTTTCAGACCTAAGTTGACAACACTGGTACAACCGGTATATGATATGGGGGCGATTGCACTTAGATTGCTTATCAAAAAAATTCAAGGTAATACGATATCTGAAGAGTCTGTCGTGGTAGGATTTGATTTCATCCAAAGGGACTCTAGTCAGCATAGAGAGGAATAGAGGAGACAAATGATTGTAAAAGATTTTTTGCCTGTTTCAAGACAAGACATGGAAAAGCTTGGTTGGGACAGGCTTGATTTCATTCTAGTGACAGGCGATGCCTATGTGGATCATCCGAGCTTTGGTGGCGCGGTTATTTCCAGAGTCTTGGTAGATGCAGGTTATAGGGTGGGTATTATTGCACAACCGAATTGGCGTACAGTAGACGACTTTAAAAAATTAGGGCGACCTACTTATGGCTTTCTAGTAACGGCAGGGAATATTGATTCCATGGTGAATCATTATTCTGTAAACAAAAAAAGACGGAAAACGGATAATTTTTCGCCTGGTGGAGAAATGGGACTGAGACCGGATCGTGCGACGATCGTCTACACCAATATGTTGCGTCAGGCCTTTAAAAAAGTGCCTATTATTTTAGGCGGAATCGAAGCGAGTTTGCGTCGATTTGCTCATTATGATTACTGGGATGACAAGATAAGACGTTCCATTCTGGTAGATAGTGAAGCAAATATGTTGATTTATGGCATGGGTGAGAAACAAGTACTGGAGATCGCTGACTACATGAAGGCGGGAATCGATATTAACGATATCACCCATATTCCAGGCACCTGTTATACGACGGACAATCTCGAAAGCGTCTATGATGCCATCGAAATAGCGTCCTTCGAAGAAATAACGAATAGTAAAAAGGCGTATAATGAAGCTTTCAAAATACAGTATGAAGAGCAAGACCCTATTCGCGGCAAGCGTTTGGTTCAACAACACAAAAAAACGTATTTGGTTCAAAATCCGCCGGTGATGCCTCTTAATAGAGAAGAACTGGATTGGGTGCATGGCCTGCACTATATGCGTGACTACCATCCGATGTATGAGAAAAAGGGTGGTGTGCCAGCGATTCAAGAAGTGAAATTCAGTATCATCAGCGAACGTGGTTGCTTTGGAAGTTGTTCTTTCTGTGCGCTGACCTTTCATCAAGGGCGTATTGTGCAAAGTAGGTCTCATGAATCCATTCTTGAAGAAGCCAAGCTGATTACAGCTGAAAAAGATTTCAAAGGCTATATTCATGATGTTGGAGGGCCGACGGCAAACTTTAGAGCTCCGGCTTGTGACAACCAGTTAAAGAGAGGCAGTTGTAAGAACAAACAGTGTTTGTTCCCAGAACCGTGTAGCCAATTGAAGGTAGATCATCAGGATTTACTCAAACTGCTTAGAGAACTCCGTGCAGTGCCAAAAGTGAAAAAAGTTTTTGTGCGTTCGGGCCTGCGTTACGACTACATCATGGCAGACCGCAATAAGCAATTCATGAAAGAATTGTGCGAGCATCATGTCAGTGGACAACTCAAGGTGGCACCTGAACATATTTCAGAAGAAGTTTTAGAGCAAATGGGTAAGCCGTGCGGTAAAACCTATGATGAATTCGTGAAGCTTTTCAAACGCACCAATAAAGAAATCGGAAAAGAGCAATATATCGTGCCATATTTGATGTCTTCCCATCCGGGGAGTACGCTTAAATCGGCTATCAAATTGGCAGAGTACCTGAGAGATATTAATTATACACCGGAACAGGTTCAGGATTTCTATCCGACGCCAGGTACACTCTCAACAGCTATGTTCTATACCGGACTCAACCCGATTACAGGTGAGGCGGTCTATGTACCGAAGAGTTGGGAAGAGAAGCAAATGCAGCGGGCACTACTGCAGTATAAAAATCCAAAGAACTATGATTTGGTCGTCAAAGCATTAAAACTCGCACATCGTGAAGATTTAATCGGTGATGGTCCTAAGTGCTTGGTAAGAGACAAAACAAAATATCGTGACAACGCAAATCGCCGCGACAACACGCGTGGTGAACAAGGCAAACACAGCAATAGGCGACGTCCTAAGAGATAGAAAAAATTTAAATGACATATCAAAAAACACACCCATAGTATCCGGTGTGTTTTTTAACCCTATAATTAAGGATTTGTGCTATAATTGTACTTGATGAAGATTTTATTAAAGGGGTGTTTAGTATGTCAAAAGTATTTATCGATGGCTGTAGTCTAACGTTAGAAGACTTCATTAACGTTACACGTCACGGTTATCAAGTCGAATTAACTGAGAAAGCCAAAGAATTGGTTGTAAAGTCACGTCAAATCGTAGACGACTTAGTTGATGAGAAAAAAGTTGTATATGGTATCACTACTGGATTTGGTAAATTTTCTGATGTTTCCATCTCAAAAGATGAGGCCAAAGATTTACAGAGAAATCTAATCATCAGTCATTCATGTGGCGTAGGAGAACATTTTAGTGAAGAGATTGCAAGGGGAATTATGCTTTTACGAGCTAATGCACTTTCTAAAGGGTTCTCAGGTATTCGTCCTGAAACATTGATGACATTGATTGAAATGATCAACAAAAGGGTATATCCTTTAATACCTGAAAAAGGTTCTTTGGGCGCAAGTGGTGACTTAGCACCGTTATCGCACATGGTTCTTGTTATGTTGGGTGAAGGTGAAGCGAAGTTTAATGGTGAGCATTTGACAGGTGCTGAAGCAATGGCAAAAGCTGGTATTCCTACAATTGACCTTACATCTAAAGAAGGTTTGGCATTAATCAACGGTACACAAGTCATGACTTCAGTGGGTGCGCATACAGCATATGACGCTGTTCAAGCAATGAAACTTGCAGATATCACTGCAGCACTTACATTAGAAGCGCTTAACGGTATTACGGATGCTTACGATGCAAGAGTACACCAGGTAAGACCTCATCCGGGTCAATTAAGAACCGCAGAAAACTTATTGAAAATTACTAACGGTAGTAAAGCAACAACAAGACAAGGCGAAATTCGTGTACAAGATGCGTATACACTCAGATGTGTACCTCAGATTCACGGTGCGTCTAAAGATGCGTTGCAGTACGTATTAAACAAATTGGATATCGAGATGAATGCTGTAACAGATAATCCGATTATCTTCCCAGATGACCGTATGGCAATCTCAGGTGGTAACTTCCATGGTCAACCGATGGCACTTGCATTTGACTTCCTTGGTATCGCTATCGCAGAAATTGCAAACGTATCTGAAAGAAGAATCGAACGTCTTGTAAACCCAGCATTGAGCGGCTTACCTGCATTCTTAACACCACATGGTGGCTTGCATTCAGGCTTTATGATTGCTCAATACTCAGCAGCATCACTTGTTTCAGAAAATAAAGTTCTAGCACATCCTGCAAGTGTGGA
>JAFGTX010000090.1 GCA_016938815.1 Clostridia bacterium
CAGCGCCGTGATTGTCGTGCTAGACAGCTCCGGTTCCATGGCGGATACATCTTCTGGCACCAAAAAGATCACTCTTGCAAAATCCGGTATCCAAGCCGTTATAGACCAATTGCATCCGGAAGATATGATGGGCGTAATCGGTTTTTCAGATGTTTATGAATGGTTACAGCCTTTGGCATCCGTCAAAGCCATCAACACAGATGCCATTGATTTCAAAACCTTAGGAGCAAAAGGCGGCACTCTGATAAAACCAAGTCTTGTGGTGGCTTATGAAGCGATGAAAAACGTCTCGACCGAAAAAGAGAAGCACATCCTTCTAATTACAGATGGCCAGGGTGAGCAAGAAGGGTATGAGGATTTATTGACACAGTTCAAAAAACATCAGATTACCTTATCCTGTATCGGCATCGGGGACGACATCGCAGCTGATTTCCTCAGTGGTTTATCCATAGGCTCTAATGGCAGCTTCTATCAGGTCAGCGATATCAATACACTACCGAAGATTATGGTTCGGGATATCTATAAGCACGGAAAAGAGATCCTTCAAGAGGGTATCTTTGAGGTCACGAGGGCAGAAACAGCTGAAAAGGATGGTTCGAACGCACGTGTAAAGCGTTATGTCGCAACCACATCCAAGCCAGACAGCAAAGTTCTCCTAAAGCTGAACACATTTGATCCACTGCTTGTAACTGGTAGCTATGGCGGGGGTAAAGTCTGCGCTTTGACAACCTCGCTCTCTGAAGACTGGTCAGGTGACTTGCTTGAATACTATGGTTCTGAGATAATGGATATACTTAAACATCTCGTTTTGACTACAGATAGCCGTGCACTTTCTGTCAGTAGGGATGGCAATCGTCTAACGATTGTGCCTATCAACAGTAACCTGATAAAAGTGGATCTCTTGTATCATGGCAATATCATCGAAAGTTTTAGTGATATTATCCTTAATCAACCCATGATGCATTCTGTCGGAGACGCCAGCGGCACTTATCAAATCAACGGTTATAATCTAGCAAATCAAATGATTGCTTCAAATACCATTGAATTTGAATATTCAGCTGAACATCAATTGTCCACAAGCCCACTTTGGGAAGACCATCCGGAACTATTCAACATTACTGCTTTAAAATCACAGGAACGCGTTATAAAAACACGTTATCTAACCTGGCCGCTTATTTGTATGCTGTTTCTGTTTTCGATTTATTATAGAGGAAAGTAGGAGAGAGTCATGTATTATCAAAAAGAAACACTTTTAAATTTCAAAATATGTGAACATACAAAAGAACACTTTGTTATTCAATCCGTGGAACCCCGTTCAGTGGCTAGCTCTGCGATACTTAACGGTGGCATCATCGAGACGACGACGGTCTTCAATCGATTCATCACCAAAGATTTCGCTGATGACCCCCATTATCGTCTTACACCTGAAGAAATGCTGGCACTCTACAGCAAAAATAACTTCCATGATGAAAAAGCAGTTGGCCTTTTAACTGCAGCACCATATTATACCTACGCATTCTGTGGGGCTGAAAAGGATGGTATCGTCGTCGAAGCGCATATCACCTCTGGTACATCGAATTCGAGACGCGCCGGTGACCCTGCGGATGTCCATACCTTTGAAGAAACGGAATACCGCGCAGGCACCATTAATATCATTATTGCAACCAACGCCTCTCTAGAACCTCAAACACTTCTTGAAGCTCTTATGATTGTAACTGAATCCAAAGTTGCGATTATGGAGGAGAGAGGTGTGACAAGCAATAAAAGCGGCATGATGTCTACCGGTACCGGCACGGACACTGTTGCGGTCATAAACGGCACTGGACGCCGCATCAAATATTGTGGCAAACACGTCCTCTTCGGTGAAATGCTGGCCCAAGTCGTTAAACGTGCTTTAAATCAATCTTTGCAGCAATACGACGATAACAACGTAGCCAACCGATTTTTTTAAGTCTTTTACTTCTGAGCTCAACAAAAGACGCCTGCGCAATCAATACGCAGGCGTTAACTTTATCATCTATATTAAAATGAGGCGTTTACATTTTTCTAAAAACACCTTTGACAAGACCTAAGATCTCTACAGAATCAAAATACATAGGGTCCATAGTGGCATTCTCAGGTTGCAATCTAATGCGATTGGCTTCCTTATAAAAAGTCTTCACCGTTGCAGAATCATCAACAAGAGCGACGACTGTATCGCCATTACGTGCATCTTGCTGTTGTCTAACCAACACATAATCCTTATCAAGAATACCGGCTTCCACCATACTGTCTCCAGTGATGCGAAGCATAAAATACTCGCCGTCGCTCAGAAATTCACTAGGTACCGGGAAGTTCTCCTCCAAATTCTCGACTGCTAAAATAGGCTCACCAGCAGTGACTTGACCAACTACAGGAACATAACTAGTGCTCATGTCGAAATTCATCGAATCATCCATAGCATCAATAATTTCAATGGCTCTAGGTTTCGTAGGGTCTCTTTTTATGTATCCTTTTTGTTCTATTTTAGTCAAATGGCCGTGAACCGTAGAAGTAGACTTAAGGCCTACAGCTTCACAAATCTCACGAACAGCAGGCGGATAACCTTTCTTCGAGACAGCATCTCTGATGAATTCCAATATTTCAATTTGCTTTTTACTTAGATCATCATACATATTTACACCTCGTAATTCTCTATTTGCAATAAGTATAGCATACTAGTCAAAAAATATCAAACGTTTGTTCTGTTTTTTCTTTACAAAGAACACACGTTCGTATATAATGAAATAGAACAGACGTTCCGGAGGTGTAATTATGAAATCAAAGAAAAGAATTAGGGTTGTCAACAAGTATAGATTTGTATTCAGTATCATGTTAATGTCGCTATTGCTATTCACGATTTTTTCAACAGCGATTGGTACGTTAACAGCAAGTGGTGGTACTTATGGTCAGTACATTACGATTGAAGTATCTGCCGGTGACACAGTATGGGATATCGCAAAAACGGTTAACCATGACTACATGTCACAAAAAGAAGATGTAAGGCTGATTGCTTATGCCATTGCGCAGGAGAACAGCTTAGAAAACTACTTTATATATCCTGGTCAGGAGCTCATAGTGCCGATCAGTGACTATTAGAGAGTTTTACCAACGAACATAAACGAACAAAAATAGACAGAACACACCTAACTAGTTTTCAAGCAGCTCTCGTAGCTGCTCTTTTTATAATGAAGAACACACCCGATAATAGCTTATAATAACCGCTAAAGCTGGTTTTAACATGTCATCAATCATGTTTGATTCTGCCATAAATGGTTATAAATTAAACCAAAGGAGTTGATGCCATGAGTGACATTATCAAACGTAGAATAGACATTGCTGCTGGTCGAAAAAAAGCAGAACTCGTCTTAAAACACGCTAAAATCGTCAATGTTTTTACGGAAGAAATCATCGACGCTGATATTGCAATAGATCAAGGCTTCGTTGTCGCCATTGGTTCCTACGATGGGGAAGTCGAGCTCGACATGGCCGGGAAATATGTCGCACCAGGGCTTATTGATAGTCATGTCCATATAGAGTCAGCCATGGTTACGCCCAGCCAGTTTGCTAAATCGATTTTACCTGCAGGTACGACCACCATTATTGCCGATCCTCACGAGATTGCCAATGTCTGTGGATTAGAAGGCATTCAGTATATATTGGACGAAAGTTCCAATATTCCTTTAGACGTTTATTTGATGCTACCATCTTGCGTACCCTCAACTAATTTCGAAAATGCTGGTGCTGTGATTCATGCAAAAGACATGACCGCTATGATGGCTAAGGATCGAATTCTTGGATTAGGCGAGCTTATGGATTTTCCGGGTGTCATCAATGCTGACAGTGCTATTCTAGATAAAATACATGCAGCTGGTGAAAAAATCATCGACGGCCATGGTCCTGTAATTGCCAATAAGCAACTTAATGCATATGTCGCAGCAGGCATTCGGACTGAACACGAATGCAGTACCAAGGAAGAGATGATCGATCGTCTGCGTCTTGGCATGTACGTCCTTATTCGTGAGGGCTCTGCAGCTAGAAATTTAGAATCTCTCATTAAAGGTGTCACGAAAGAAAACGTAAGACGCATTCTCTTTTGTACCGACGATCGCCACCCTGGGGATATTCTCAAGGATGGCCATATTGATAACAATGTCAGATTGGCCATCAAGAATGGCGTAGCACCAATCACTGCCATTAAAATAGCGACTCTGAACGCTGCAGAATGCTATAGACTTCATAATAAAGGGGCTGTAGCACCAGGTTATCACGCTGATTTAATTGTTTTTGACGATTTGAATACATTTAAGATTGAAAAAGTCTTTAAAAAGGGAAATTTGATTGCAGAAAACGGACAACCACTGTTTAAGGCAAAACATATCCCGAACGGTTCAGTAACAGACACCGTTAATTTAAAACCCGTCACTCAAAATGATTTGAGAATCAAGTTGAACAGTGACATTGTTAATGTCATACACTTGTTACCTCACAGCCTTATTACTGAAAAAGTCGTCAGAAAAGTTGAAGTGCATGAAGGCGAATTTGTTCATAACAAACGCTTAGATATACTCAAACTTGCGGTGATTGAACGTCATAATGCAACCGGAAATATTGGACTTGGCCTCGTTGAAAACTTTCAACTTAAATCCGGCGCTTTGGCTTCAACCGTTGCTCATGACTCACACAACTTAATCGTCATTGGCACCAATGACGCGGATATGATTGAAGCGGTTAAGGAAATAGAACGCATTGGCGGTGGCCTTGCCATCGTCGACAAGGGACAAGTCATTCATTCCATACCACTGCCAATAGCAGGACTTATGACTGATCAACCCATTGAGGCATTGAATAAAGAACTTATCGTGCTCTATGAAAATGCACGTAAATTGGGGGTCAATAAGACGATTGATCCATTTATGACGCTGGCATTCTTAGCACTGCCAGTCATACCTGAAATTAAACTTACTGACTTGGGACTCTTTGATGTCACCAGCTTTAGGTTTATAAATATCAATAATGATGATGAATAATGAGGAGGAAGTTTATGAATTATGAATGCCGAGTTGTCGTTGAACCACAGAAAAGCGTCCTATACATCCATACGACATCAAGTGTACAAGATCTTCCGATGGTTCTCGGTCGATGCTATGGAGAAATCATGACCTATATGCATGAAAAACATATTTCAGCACATGGTGCACCGTATGTGGCATATTACAATATGGATATGGATAATTTGGATATCGATGTAGGTGTGCCTGTAGACACGCTTGTCGAATCCAATCAAAGCAATATCAAGTGTGGTACGATTCCTTCAGGAAACTATGTTTCAACATTACATGTTGGACCCTATAACAAAATAGAATCTGCATACAAGGCCCTGATTACTTATATTGAAGAAAGTGGCGTTCGATCTACTGGCGCCGCCTACGAATACTATTTAAACGATCCTCAGGAAACGCCAGAAAGTGAATTGCAAACTCAAGTATTATTCAAATTAATAGATTGATTTATCACTTATAAGGAGGTAGCTATGATTTATGAAAAGGATATCAATATGAGTGCGGTAGACGCCGTACAACGATTTAAAGAATGCGCCAAAGAAAATGGACTAACCGTTGTAGGTGAAAAAAATCTAAAGGATACTTTTAAAGAAAATGGCTATTTTTATCCTTTCAACACCTATGTTTTGGAAGTCTGTCACTCAGAAATGGCCGTTAATATACTCAACACAACAGAACAGGCCGTCTATTTTCTACCATGCAAAATCTCAATTTTTGAGACTGATGAAGCTGTAAAAATTGGTTTTAGAAAACCTAGCAAACTGATTGCGACATTAGAACATGGTGACGAATCCAAACACTATGCAGCAGAAGTAGAAGACACCTTGATGCAAATCATCGATAGAATGGTTACAGAATAACCACTTTTAAGCGCATAAAATTTCGCATAATATAAGTATAGGAGACAATTATGGCAGATATAAAATACGAAATCATAGAAACAATAGGTGCTGTCTCAGAAAACAGCAAGGGTTGGTCTAAAGAGCTCAACTTGATTTCTTGGAACGACAGAGACCCAAAATACGATATAAGGGACTGGTCACCAGAACATGAAAAGATGGGTAAAGGCATCACACTTTCAAAAGAAGAGCTGATCCAGTTGAAAGCAATTCTTAACAGCATGGATTTGTAAACGATATTAATCAAGACAACATTAATAAAGAATAAAGGCTCAAAGTCAAAAGGATATTTGACTTTGAGCCTTTATTCGTCCTTATCTTTATCGTCATCCAGTAACTCATAGCTCTTCACAATCTCACGCTTCGCATGCTTTCTATGGGCTGAATAGAGCTGAGTCGTCGTAACATTATCATGATCCAACAAGTTTTGAACTTCATAGATAGAGAAGCCGTATTCAATAAGGGAAGACGCAGCCGTCGCTCTAAGCTTATGAGGACTGTAGCCTTTTTCACGCGCAGTACCTAAAGGGATGGACGTATATTTCTTAACCAGCTTACGAATGGCCTTTACCGTCATACGACTTCCCTGCAGTGATATGAAAAGGGCATCTTCATCTTCTGATGTCACTTTATCTTTAATGTAGTTACGCTCATATTGAATATAATCGTCGATCACTTGAATGACGGACTTATTCAGTGGCATGACACTTTCCTTGCCGCGTTTTCTATAGATGGTGAATTCACCTCTGGCAAAATGGAAAGACGTCAGATTCAATTGCTGAAGCTCACTGAGTCGTAAACCATAGGTCACGAAGATCACAAGGATGGCTTTATCACGGTACTTGGTTTTCTCCCAATATTGTTTTTCTTTCTCAGTGAGACCACTGCCTGTACTCACAGCGTCCAGCATGACCGATACTTCATCGATTTGAAGACGCTTGATTGCATCCGGCTGCGGCTTGGGTAGCTTAATAGGATTAATACCATCAACGATATTATTTTCCAAGGATTCATCTCGATATAAGAACTTGAAAAGAATTGCCAAAGAGGATTTCTTTCTCGCCAAAGACCGGTTATGATTCTCCATGACCGACCTTAAATTCTTGGTTTCAACCACATAACGTGTACAGTAATCACCGAGAAACCGGTTAATATCCCGTGCTTTTATGTTGTTAAATTCTTCTAAGCTAATATCTCTTGGCTGTTCAGCTTCAGTCAAAACCGTTTCTTTGATCAGGTAATTACAGAAAAAAAGAATATCGCTCAAATATGCCTGTCTGGTAGAAATTGCCACAGAGTTCTTCAGATAATAGAAGAAATCCGTCATGAAACGGGGAAGGGCTTTTTCGACAGCCATGCACTGGGTGACCAAATCATTTTCTTTGGCAACCACATTATCTGGTTTTGATGATTTATTATGTATGCGTAACTCTTTAGGTGTACTCATAAAACCTCCATGAAAAACGTGTCAGGAGAGACACTCAGATTTTTTTAGATGATAAATGGATCATTCAAGTATAATTAAAACGCTCACATAGTGGTGTTAGCAAGCAATAGAGCCAGTTACAAGGATTCGACTAAAATCAGGTCTAAAAAACGGCTCGTTTTATTTTTTCGAATAACTATTCCCTAAATATACATTTAAAGAACTCTTGGTAATTTCATTATAGCATAGTCTTCTCAAATCCGCATTATAAAGTTTTAGACTCAAATCTCATTTTCACACAAAAAAATAAAGACCTAATTTATTTAGGTCTTCGATTTCTATTTTCTTAAACACATCTAATCATTAGCTGCTAATTTATTTTTAGAAACAATTTCTCTATAAACCGGTTTGTAATAAATTAAATCCGTATAGATTTTCCCTTTGTATTTTTCATATCTAATACCAGCCAATTTGAAATGTTGTTTCTTTCTAAATGACAATGACGCAAAATTTGGAACTGGATCAATAATCGTTTCAGAAAATATGTGATTTACTGATGACATTTTTAGATCCTCGATGTATTTTCGGTACATTTTACTGCCAATGCCACAACCTCTTAAATCAGACCGAACGGCAATCTTATCCGTCAATACAAAATTTTCATATTGGTATACTTTGAATCCAGGCTTCCACATGATATTCTCGGCCCAATCTGGTTGATGTTGTAGCCATTCTTCCGCTGTATAAGCCATGATAAATCCTAAAATCTCTCCCTTTGACTGAGCTACATAGAAAAATTTAAGTGTCCTAATATTTCTTAGAAAGACTTTCTTGAAATGCTCTGGGTTATGTTCATAGTTGTCCATGAGAAAGCCATCGTAGGATGCCTTCTTTGCTTTTCCGACGCTAAGTGCAACATTGAAAATGCCTTCCAAATCCTTCTCCTGAGCCCTTCTGACAACCACCCTGTCCTTATATTTTTCCATATACCTCATTTGATTGTTTTGATTGTTCATTTCTTCTTTTACAAGCATATTTCTCCCTTCTACTACCCTTTTGCATATTTCTATGCAAATTAACTATCATACTATAATGTTATCAAAATTTCTGCATGTATACAATCTGTTTTCTGAATTTTCTTCGTTTGACACACAATTTAGCACTTTGACACATTTTTAAGTAGACGTAATATAGTTATGTTTACCACACTGTTCATTTAAATCTTCTTATCAATATTTTGCGAAACTCATTCCACAAAAAATCCCTCATGCATTTGCATAAGGGATTCTATATCATTCGATTTTGATCTCATATTATACTTTCAATTCGACTTTTACACCAAAGTGTTCCTTATATTGATCTAATATTGGCGTGATATATTCATTGATGAAATCATCTACCTGTTCTGAGGAACGGCCAATGAATTGTACTGGATCCATCAACTTCAAAATATCATCATGTGTTAATCCGAACAATGGATCTTTTTCAATTCTTTCAAGCAAATCGTTCTCTCCACCTTCAACTTTAACCACTTTGCCAGCTTCCATAGAATGTACACGAATTGCTTCATGCAATTCCTGTCTATCACCACCCTTTTTAACCGCTTCCATGATGATGTTTTCAGTTGCCATGAAAGGCAACTCCGACATGACGCGCTTAGCGATAACCTTTTCATATACGACCATGCCCGATGTCACGTTTAAAAGAATGTCTAGCATAGCGTCTACGGCAAGAAAGGCTTCCGGAATCGTCAATCTCTTGTTTGCAGAATCGTCTAGCGTTCTTTCGAACCACTGTGTCGCAGCTATAAGCCCAGGGCTTGTGCTCAGAGACATGACATATTTTGCAAGAGATGATACCCTCTCACTTCTCATCGGGTTACGTTTATAAGCCATGGCAGAAGAACCAATTTGGTTCTTTTCAAATGGTTCTTCCAATTCCTTCAGGTTTTGAAGGAGTCTGATATCGTTGGTCATCTTGTGCGCTGATTGGGCAATCCCCGATAAAACGTTAAGAATACGGCTATCCACTTTTCTAGAGTAAGTTTGACCCGTTACCGGCACTGTACCTTTAAAGTCAAAGTAAAGTGCGATTTTCTCGTCCAATTGACGTACCTTGTCATGATCGCCGTCGAATAAATTTAAATAACTCGCCTGTGTACCCGTCGTACCTTTCGCACCACGCATCATCAAGTTTGCAATCACGTGTTCTGTATCTTCCAAATCCATTAAGAACTCATTCATCCATAAAGTAGCTCTCTTGCCTACAGTTGTAAGCTGAGCAGGTTGAAAATGTGTAAATCCAAGCGTCGGCAAGGCTTTGTATTCTAGTGCAAATTGTGACAATTGATTCAAAAGACGTGCTAATTTTTTCTCAACAATTTGTAAGGCACCACGCATCATAATAAGGTCTGTATTATCACCGACATAACAACTTGTCGCACCTAAGTGAATGATTGGCATCGCAACAGGACACGCTTCCCCAAACGTGTGTACATGTGCCATAACGTCATGTCTTTTATCCTTTTCATGCATTTTTGCTTTTTCATAATCTATATCGTAAATATGCGCTTCCATTGACGCAATTTGATCGTCCGTAATATTAAGACCTAATTCTTGCTCCACTTTAGCTAAAGCGATCCAAAGCTTTCTCCACGTAGAAAACTTCATGTCTGGTGAAAACTGTTTGCTCATCTCTTCGCTGGCATAACGCTCAATCAAAGGATTACTGTAACTTGAATTCATATAACACACTCCAATCCGAATATTTGAAAACGATTTTAAATAATCATTCGTAAATAGTATAATACAATTGGTATCCGGTTGCAAGACTTCTTGCGTAATAATTCCCTTAAGTTGCCGCCGCAACCGACAAAACCAATCATGAAAAAAACTGCATTAGAAATGCAGTTTGAAAACGTAATTATAATGGCTTAACAATCAACTTAATAGCTGTTCTCTCTTCGCCGTCAATTTCGATATCGGCAAACGCTGGGATACAGACTAGATCAATTCCTGATGGAGAAACAAAACCTCTAGCAATCGCGATCGCCTTAATCGACTGGTTGATTGCTCCTGCACCAATTGCCTGAATTTCTGCAATGCCGTGTTCTCTAATAACACCAGCTAAAGCGCCTGCAACTGAATTTGGATTGGATTTTGAAGATACTTTTAATACTTCCATTGTAATACCCCCTCTTGGCTACTATTTTGCTGTGACTAACAATTTTATAGCTGTTCTCTCTTCACCGTTAATTTCTACATCGATGAAAGCGGGTACACACACTAAATCAATACCGGTTGGTGCAACGTAACCTCTGGCAATTGCTATTGATTTAATTGCTTGATTTAATGCGCCTGCACCGATAGCTTGTAATTCAACGTTACCGTTTTCCTTTACAACACCAGTAAGTGCGCCAGCTACAGAATTTGGATTGGATTTTCCTGATACTTTTAATACGTTCATATTATACCTCCAAGTATTATGTATTTCTATTTTGTATCTATACCAGTTATACCCTTAGCCTATTTTACTAAACAAAATAATCTCCTTTTCAATAAAAAAATGTAAATAATTTCAAACGAAAAAAGTGGGCATTTATAAAATGCCCACTTGCCTTCAACTTAACTCTATTTTGCGTAATCTACGGCTCTTGATTCACGGATCACATTAACTTTAATTTGTCCCGGATAATCAAGTTCGTCTTCAATTCGTTTACTAATTTCTCTAGCAAGTAATACCATACGATCATCATCAACCTTATCTGGTAATACCATAACCCTGATTTCTCTACCTGCTTGAATAGCAAAGGAATTATCAATACCCTCGTACGAATTAGCAATTGCTTCTAATGTCTCAAGACGCTTAATATAAGTGTCTAATGTTTCTCTTCTTGCACCTGGTCTTGCAGCTGATACAGCATCTGCGGCTGTTACCAATACAGCTTCAAGTGTTTCAGGTTCATAATCTCCATGGTGTGTGCTCATAGCGTGAATAACATCTTTTGATTCACGATATTTTTTCAGTAAATTCATACCGATCTCGATATGTGTACCTTCCATTTCATAGTCTACCGCTTTACCGATATCATGTAACAGACCGGCACGTTTAGCGATTCTTACATCTGCACCAAGTTCTGCAGCCATAAGACCCGCTAAATATGATACCTCTAAAGAATGTTTCAATACATTCTGTCCATAACTTGTTCTGTATTGTAATCTACCAATCAGTTTAACAAGTTCTGGATGTAAATTGTGAATGCCACAATCGAAGGTTGCATTTTCACCAACTTCTTTAATATGCTGGTCTAGTTCCTTCTTTGACTTTTCAACCATCTCTTCAATACGAGTCGGATGGATTCTACCGTCAACGATTAGCTTTTCTAAAGCCAATCTGGCAATCTCTCTTCTTACTGGGTCAAAAGATGATAAAATAACCGCTTCAGGCGTATCGTCGATAATTAAATCAACACCTGTCAAAGTCTCTAATGCACGAATATTTCTACCTTCTCTACCAATAATTCTACCTTTCATTTCATCATTAGGTAAACTTACTACAGAAACTGTAGATTCAGCAACGTAATCCGCTGCACACTTTTGAATAGCGTATGCAATGATTTCTTTTGCTTTCTTGTTTGCATCTTCCTTTGCGCGACTTTCAATATCCTTTATCATAACAACTGCATCGTGACGCACTTCTTTTTCAACGTCTTCCAGCAATTGCTTTTTAGCATCATCAATCGTCAAACCAGAAATTCTTTCTAATTCTTCCATCTGTTGTTGGAAAAGTTCCTCGATTTTCGCCTGTCTATCGCTTAAGTCTTTTTTCTTCTTCGCGATGCCTTCTTCTTTACGCTCAAGATTCTCAGATTTTTTATCTAAAGACTCTTCCTTTTGTAAAAGACGTCTCTCCGTACGTTGGTTCTCAGCACGAAGATCTCTCTTCTCTTTATCAATTTCAGAACGTAGTTTATGAATTTCTTCCTTGGCTTCAATCAATTTTTCTTTCTTTGTTGTCTCAGCAGCTTTAGTTGCTTCAAATACTATTGAATGTGCTTGCTCTTCAGCGCTTTTGATTTTCTTCTCAGCTGTACGCTTTCTTAGAAAATAACCAATGACCAAGCCTGCTGGTACACTGACAACAACTGCTACTACCGTCATTATTTCGTTTGTAATCGGACTCACCTCCTCCAAATTTATTTTAATCGGCCCTTCTACGACCATTAATATCTACTCATATAAATGTACTAAAAAACACACCACTTCTCA
Source organism: Clostridia bacterium (assembly GCA_016938815.1). Lineage (GTDB taxonomy): Bacteria > Bacillota > Clostridia > Peptostreptococcales > Acidaminobacteraceae > JAFGTX01. Next base: position 12,674 of record JAFGTX010000090.1, read on the forward strand.
TCAATTGTATAACTTTTCGTAACAACTGTCAAGCGATTGAAATAAGCGCCATTCAGCTGTTCGAACAAATTATAGATAGCAATGTAAAATATCTATAAAAAATAAACCCTGTACAAAATAATAAATTTGTACAGGGCTCTTTGTATTACTGGTTTTTATCCGTTTTTTAACATTTATGATTCAACAACTTCGGCATCGATCAAACCATAATGTTGACGTACACGTTGTTCAATTTCGGCCATAACTGCAGGATTTTCTTCAAAATAAACTTTTACATTTTGACGGCCTTGTCCCAGCTTTTCGCCTTCATAACTAAACCACGCACCAGCTTTTTTTATAATCTCAGCATTAACTGCAGAATCTAGGATACTGCCTGACGTAGAAATACCTTCGCCATACATGATATCGAATTCAGCGGTTTTAAATGGTGGTGCCACCTTATTTTTAACGACTTTAACCTTAACACGGTTACCGATGACTTCTGTATTTTCTTTGATACTATCCACTCTTCTAACGTCTAGTCGAACAGAAGCATAAAATTTAAGCGCGTTACCACCCGTTGTTGTTTCAGGGTTACCGAACATAACGCCAATCTTCATTCTCAGCTGGTTGATGAAAATAACCGTTGTATTTGATTTTTTGACAATTGCCGTCAACTTACGAAGGGCTTGAGACATCAATCGAGCTTGAAGACCCATGTGACTGTCACCCATTTCGCCAGTAATCTCTGCTTTAGGTACAAGGGCTGCAACAGAGTCAATAACGATGATATCAACTGCCGCACTACGTACAAGGGCATCTACGATTTCAAGCGCCTGTTCACCAGTATCCGGTTGAGCCAAAATCAGGTTATCCGTATCAACACCGATATTGCCTGCATATTGTGGATCAAGTGCATGCTCAGCATCAATAAATGCCGCCACACCACCTCGTTTTTGTGATTCTGCAATCATATGCAATGTAACTGTTGTCTTACCTGATGATTCAGGTCCATATATTTCAATGATTCTTCCCTTTGGAATACCACCAATACCCAAGGCTAAGTCGAGTTCAAGAGATCCAGTAGGGATGCTTTCAATATTCATCTTTGCCGCTTCGTCGCCCAAACGCATAATAGAACCTTTACCATGTTGCTTTTCAATTTGGCTCAATACTGCGTCTAATGCCTTTGCTCTATCTTTCATGTTTTCCATAGTCATTATTGCACTCCCTTTCACGAACGTGTGTTCTATAACTATTATAACGCACTGGTTGCCTTTGTCAACAACTTATAACATTTTTTTACGAATGAGATTGAGTGCATTTAGGACGGTATAGTCTCGGACGCGTTCACGGTCGCCAGTAAAGTTGAATTTATGCACTTCATAAGAATCAAAATAAGCGATGCCAATATATACAAGCCCTACTGGCTTTTCAGCTGTCCCACCGCCCGGTCCGGCAATACCGGTAATACTGACAGCCACATCTGAATCCGTTCTTGATTTCAAGCCTTGAATCATTTCCAAAGCTGTTTCTTCACTGACTGCACCATGCTGTTTTAAAGTCTCTTCGGATACACCCAGCATCGCGACCTTTGCTTCATTGCTATATGTCACAAAACCCGCATGAAGTACGGATGAAATACCTGAAATACTAGTTAAAGTGCCTGCCAGCAGACCTCCAGTACAGGATTCAGCAAGAGAAAGAGTCACGCCTTTTTCGATCAGCATATTGCCAACTATTTCTGCTAAAGTCCCACCCTCTATACTGTAAATGGCTTCGCCGAAATCCTCTTGAATCTCAGCAACCACTGGCGCAAGCAGTTTTTCAGTCTCTTCTAAACTTTTGCCGCTAGCAGTCACCCTGACTTCGATTTCGCCACGTTTGGCATAGGTCGCAATAGTTGGATTCACTTGCCCATTAATGAGGTGCAAGAGACGGTCTTCAACTGCAGATTCTCCCATGCCAAACACTTTAATATATTTTGAACTGATGATCTGACTTTGCAGTTTTGCAATCATAGGACCCACATGCAACTCGAACAGATGGGTCATCTCTCGAGGCGGTCCCGGCAACAAAAAGACGTGTTTGTCGTTTTTGCCGATGTAAATGCCTGGTGCCGTGCCCATATCATTTTCAAGCGCCATGCCACAGTCCGGTACCAAGGCCTGCTTTGCATTGTTTGCCGTCATGACGCGTCCGGTCGATGTAAAAAAGCCCTCGATTTTCTCATAAATAGCATCATTGCGAATCAATTCACAGCCCATTGCTTCTGAGATGACTTCCTTGGTCAAATCGTCTTGAGTTGGCCCTAAGCCACCCGTCGCGATGATGACATCCACCTTATCCAGATAATAGTCAAAAATCGCTTTTACACGTTCCGGATTGTCGCCAACCGACACATGATAAAGTACGGCAATACCGTATTCATTAAGCTTTTCCGACAAATATTTCGTATTTGTATTTAGAATACTGCCCATCAGCAGTTCTGTACCGACACTCAATATGCATGCTTTCATAATAGCCACCTTATTTCTCCATCAAAACTTCTTTGTTTTTAACAATATAGTCCAAACCAGAAATCAACGTCATCGCTGTAGCGATGTATACCATAATCATATCCATTGGCACGTTCCATAGGCTGAAAGGATAGTTATTAAGCAATAAGATGATGATGGCAATCATTTGCGTGACGGTCTTGAATTTACCATAAATACTTGCTGCGATGACTTTACCATCAGCAGCGGCAATGGCTCTGAAAATACTGACGATAAACTCTCTTGCCAAAATCACGAACACCACCCAGGCACTCACTTCTCCAAGTTGGATAAAACATAAAAACGCCGCTGTGACTAGCAATTTGTCCGCTAGTGGATCGATGAACTTGCCAAAATTGGTTACAAGGTTTCTTGATCGTGCGATATAACCATCCAAAAAGTCCGTTAGGGAGGCTATCACGAACACAACTAGGGCGATGGTATCACC
>JAFGTX010000433.1 GCA_016938815.1 Clostridia bacterium
AAAAAATCGACTCAGAAAATGCTTGGTTTTAGAGCCACAGCAGAAGCATTTTAATAGAAGATCAAAGAGTTGAACGATAGTGTTGCACTTCAAAAATGAAACCGCCCCGCCTACCTATCATCTAACTGAGGACACGAAAATGTTTGAAGTAGCTATAGATTATAGTTTTTCTGAAAGCGAAAGTGCCACGCTCAGAGCGAGACTGCTAACGATCACGGCCAATCCTTATACACATTACGCGCAATTTGACGCTTCAGTCGACAACGTACTCCGCAGTAGCGACATTCCCGACTCGTTCGTGGAAACTTGCAAACATAAGCGCGTAGCCAAATCGTTTGATGAGCCATACGTATTTCTGCGCAATTGTCCCATCGACGAAAATCTGCCTCTCCTCGATTTTTCCGAACCAGTTATCGACAAACGTAATCGCAAGAAAACCTATGTAGCTGAAGCATTTCTTCTGCTTTACGCTAAACTGATGAGGCAGGAACCGATCGGCTATATAAACGTGAACAATGGTGACATCTTTCAGGATATTCATCCAAAGCGAGATCTTATTAACAGCCAATCACAAAAGGCATTAATTCCAATTTTCTTTCACAAAGATCTTGCCAACCATTTCGTTAGGCCGGATTGGGTTAATATCCTTGGATTGCGAGCATCGCTAGACAATGAGGTTTATACGTCATTTGTGCGTAACAAGGATATTTTGGCTACATTGGACGAAGCAACATGCGAAGTCCTGAAGAAGCCAATATTTTATACCCCATTTGATGATCTTACGATGCATAATAGTACAATACAGCTTGACAAAGCCGATGTTCACCAAATTCTCGGGGGAGCCACACCTACTGATATCCGTTTTTTTGAAAACCGTACCGAAGGACAAACAAAGGAAGCACGTATGGCGGTAGCACGACTAATTGAAGTGATTCATCTTCGGAAGAAGCGTGTACTAATTCAGGCTGGTGATTTGCTCGGATCAGCAAATAACGATTGCCTGCACAACAAGGAATTCGGAATATTGCGCGACCACAACGCATTGAAGGAGAGGTGGTTAATGAAAACCGTTAATGTACGCTCACTGCACGAACACCTCAGTCACTTCATAGACACTCGACCACGCATCGTCAACGGCTAAATCAAAAGCAGATGGCATATAAAAATATATCTAATCAATCTCTTCGAGTTTAATTTCCCACTGCTTGCAGCAAATGTAGTAAACTGTCAGCTTATATAATACCATGCAGCTTGCTACGGAGATTTTTATTCAAACCATGTTTGATATGCTGGCGCAATTCGAGATGCTACAGGGATTTTTATCGTGTCCATACCACTGAACGTTGAACATTCATGATTGAAACCAGAACTAATTTATCTACAACTACACAACCTGTTCATGACAGTCGAGAAATGCCCACATGGAGGCTGATTCTGCTAATGCTGGCAGCATCTCTCGGTTACTTTGTTGTCCAGCTTGACGTGTCTATTGTTAATCTAAGCCTTCCAACGATTCAGACCTACTATCATGCCAACGTAGCGACCTTACAGTGGATCGTCAATGCTTACACACTGTCCCTTTCGATTTTGCTGCTATCTGCCGGAGTGCTCGGCGACCGCTACGGCAGTAAGCGTTTTCTGATCATCGGCTACGCTCTGTTCTTCGCCGGATCACTTGCTTGCTCTGTTGCACCTACGATCTCATTCATCCTGGCCGCCAGACTCTTCCAAGGCATTGGCGCTGCGTTCATCGTTCCAAATTCACTCGCTGTCATCAACTGGTCTTTCCAAAAAGACAACAGGCGCCGCTTATTGCTTATCTCGATCTGGATGTCATTCGGTGGTGTAGCACTCACTTGCGGACCCATCCTGGGGGGATTGATCACGTCGTTTGCAAGCTGGCGATATATCTTCCTCATCAATCTTCCAGTGTGCTTGTTCGGTATAATGCTCACAACGCAGTGGGTAAAAGCAACGCCGTCAAGGAAATCCAAACGGCATGATTGGCTCGGGCAAGCACTGATTCTATTTTCTTCTACCGCGCTTCTATTGCTTATCACAAATTACGTGGACATGTCTCCACATATGCACGTCGCACTTATCATCGCTGCTGCCATTGGATTAGGGCTATTCGTGATAGTAGAACTTAAGCTGGTAGACCCTGCGATCCCGCTCGACATATTTAGAAACCTAGGATTTTTCCGCGCCATCACGTATGGGGCCATCGTAAATTTCCTTTACTTCGGGATCGTTTTTTATTCTAGCCTCTACTTTAGATACGATCTAAAAATGACTGCCATCCAGGCCGGCCTTGCATTTATTCCGATTACGCTACCACTTATTTTTTCAAACATATTGAGCGCTAAAATCAGCAGGATACACGGTCCTGATCGATCTATAACCATTGGATTCATGTTCATGATCACTGGCATGCTTTGTCTTGCATTTCAAGATTTATATGGCGGATATATTCAGATGCTACCAGCGTTCATATTGGTTTCGTTCGGTGTTGGCCTCGTCACTCCTATGATTACCGTGATCGCACTGCATTCGATTGGCCCAGAACGGGGCGGAATGATTACCGCCGTTGTGAACTTCTTCAGGCAAATATCAGGTGCATTTGGTGTCGCCGTATTCGGCATATTTATGGCGTCCGCGAACAAGGCGATATCCTATCGAGACTTCAGCCTTACGTTAGTCATACTGGCTTGTATCCTTGTC
>JAFGTX010000091.1 GCA_016938815.1 Clostridia bacterium
CAGAATAAATTTTTTGGAATAAGCTCATCATTAGATGGGCTTATTTTACATAAAAAAAGAGAAAGTTTCTGTTATTTACCCCCTATGATAGGGTATAATGAAATGGATTACTTTGGGGGAGGAAAAGATTCATGAAAAAAGTGTTAATTCTAATATTAACAGCACTATGTCTAAATAGTATAGCGTTTGCTGATACTTTTTTTGACGATGGGACCATGCCGATGTTTGAAAGAATCAACCGGGAGGACGGTCTTCAAGATTTTTCGGTTTCCAACATCGTTCAGGATAAAAACGGTTATATCTGGTTTGCTACTCAAGGTGGCTTATTTAAATACAACGGTGAAAGTACGATTGCATATAGAAACGACCCTTTTGATACGGAAGGTCTAATTCATAACCTCATTCAAACCATGTATTACGATGATGAGTGTCATCAACTCTGGCTTGGAACTTATCAGGGGATTTCTGTTTTAGATATTGGAAGCAATAAGTTCACAAGTTATACGGTGGATGACAATAATCTTTCAAACAGCGTTGTAACAGCGATTGAACGGGATCGTACAGGCAATCTTTGGTTTGGGACGCTAGATGGGCTTAATCGTTTGGATTCGAAAACCAATCAATTTGTCAATTATAGTGTGCCAGGGGATGTGGTCAGGAGTTTGCTGCTGGATTCTCGGGGGCGCTTGCTAATTGGTACATATGAAGGTTTTTACATTTACAATGAAGATGCTGATGGTTTAGATAAGGTTTTGATTGATTATCCGACATCTTATGTTATGGTTATAAAAGAATTTACAGAAGGCGTATTGACCGTGGGTTTCTGGGATGGTGGCGTCCTAGAGATGGACCTTGATTTTAATATTTTAAACCATCATCAATACCGTGATAATCGTGTTTACACATTGTGTAGGACGACTGATGGTACCCTGTGGACGGGAACTTGGGGCGGCGGTTTGTATGCAGAAAAGGATGGCTTAGTCCATGAATTCCCAGGTACAGGTGAAAATGGGGATATTGAACATGGTGTCGTTTATTCGTTAATGGAGGATCGCTCGGGTATATTATGGATTGGTACAAACGGTGGTGGTGCTTATAAAGCAAATCCTGGCAGAGGCAATTATTTGTTGTTTTCAAATGATCCGGATGATCCTGACAGTTTAGAGTCGGGCAAAGTCAATACAATTTATCGTGATCAAAGTGGACGACTTTGGATAGCCGTTTATAATAAAGGCCTTAGTCGATATGATTCAGAAAAGGATGTTTTAATTAAATACAGCACTATGGATAATACACATGTGTTGCCGGATAATCAAATTATGGATTTCATTGAAACGGATGGGCGGCTTTTTATTGCGACGGGTAAAGGTGTCGCTGAATATGATGTATCTGCAGATTCATTCGTGATGATGGATATTTTGCCGGAGATGATCACTTACGCACTTGAAGTGGATGGAGACGATGGTTTATGGGTAGGTACATACGTTAACGGTGTCTACTACTTCGATGACAAACTGAACTTAGTACGACATTTTGAAATTGCGAATATGAATTACCCCTTGTCGGATAACCTTGTTTATGATATTCACAGTGACTCAAAAGGGCAGGTTTGGATAGCGACCAATCACGGTTTGAACCGGTACGATAAAGAGACGGACCAACTGAAAACTTATTACAAAGAAGCAGGCAATTACAAAGCGCTGGCAAGTGACAATATCCGTAGACTATTTGAAGATTCAAAAGGACAGATGTGGGTTGGCATGTCTGGTGGCGGTCTTGCACGATATAATGCCGCAGAGGATAATTTTGATAGCTTCACTGAAACCGATGGCTTAATTAACAACTCCGTCATCAGTATTCATGAAGCGAAAAATGGTTTGATTTGGGCAGCGACCCATGGTGGCGTTTCTCTAATCGACCCTGAGACGGATGTAATTGCTAACATTTCTACAGCGGAAGATGCTGGCGATGAAAACTATACTGGCGATGGATGGACCGATGTGGATGGCAGTATATACCTTGGCGGCATCAATGGTGTCACACGTTTTCCACCAGGGCAGGTGACTAAGACGACACAAGTGCCACCGATCTATATCAATGAGGTTCTACTGTATCATACATCGATTGACCCAAGTGTTGAGATATTTAATGGCATGATTTATGAATTAGAGCCATACCAGAACTATATCAGTTTCTCATTCGAAGCATTGGATTACGATAAAAAAGCACAAATTCAGTATTATTATCAGTTATCAGACGTGGATTCTGATTGGGTTAATAGTGGGAAGAGGCAGTTTGCCTCTTACTCCAACCTAGAGTCAGGAAATTACGTTTTTAGAGTTATGGCCAAAACCTTTGATGGCGTGGTGACAGAACCTGTGGAAGTGCGTTTTTCCATAAAAGAACACTGGTATCAGACCGCACCGGCGTATGCCTTCTATGTGCTTATGGGTGTTGTGCTGATTCTTCTCATTATCAAAATACATGAAGGCAAGCTAATTGCAGAACGAAATTCAGAGTTGGCAACACTGAACAGCAAGTTGAAAGAAGCTGTTGAGGAGTTGGAGAAGGTATCGATCAAAGATCCGTTGACAGGAATTTACAATCGACGTTATTTTGATACGGTACTGAAAGATCATATGGAATTGGCAAAGCGGAGTGAAAATTTCTTGTCGTTGCTTATGCTGGATATTGACAATTTCAAGATGATTAATGATAAGTATGGGCACGTGGCGGGTGATCAATTCCTCGTGACCTTTGCCGAAGCGCTACAAAAACAATTATTGCGTCATACAGATTTTGTCGCTAGGTTTGGTGGAGATGAATTTGCCATCGTTTTATACGATACCGATCCTTCAGGCACCCGCATTTTGGCGGATAGGATACTGAAGAGCATCAGAGAGATTCAAAATACGACAGGCATTGATTTAAAGGGTATTGAAACTTCAGTTAGTATTGGCGTGTGTTGTATGATTCCTTCAATGGACGCAACATCTGCTGATTTCATTGACTTGGCTGACAAGTCAATGTATGAAGCGAAAACCTCCGGAAAGAACCGTGCCGTTTTCGGAAGCTAATGTGCTCAAATAGTTTAAATTAGAAGAACCCATCGAAAGATGGGTTCTTTATTCTGTATCAGAAACGAGTACTTTTTTCTCATCATCACTATCCAGCAGGCGTTTTGCGATGTTATAGAAAACTTCATGATGTGTTAAGAACACATCTACCAAGGCAGGATCAAAATGTGTACCACGGCCTTCTTCAAGAATTGCAATGGCTTTCAAATGAGAATAGGGCGGCTTGTAAGGTCGTCTGCTGATGAGGGCGTCATAAACATCGATGATTGCAACAATCCGTCCTACCAATGGTATTTCCTCAGCCTTGAGCCCTAGTGGATAACCACTGCCATCCCATTTTTCATGATGGCTGAAGGCGATGATTTCTGCTAGTTTCAAAAACGAGCTCTGTTGCATGATGTTTTCGGTTATAGAAAGTGCATCACGTCCGATAATCGTATGCTGCTTCATCTGGTCAAATTCATCGGTGGAAAGCTTGCCAGGCTTTTTCAAAATGCTATCACTGATACCCACTTTACCAATATCGTGAAGTGCTGAAGATCGGGAAAAGTTATTGATGAATTCTTGCTCAAAAGGTTCAGTCAGAATATGGTGCTCGTTCATGAGCTGACAAAAAGCCTCTACATATTCAATTGTTCTCAAAATATGCTTTCCAGTAATTTGATCTTTATATTCAGCAAGGGTCGCAAGTGTATAAATAGTGGTTTCCTGCGTTTGATTTAATTGATTTTTCAGGTGATTAACCTCTGTATGAATTTGGTCGATTTCATACTGAATTCTCAAGAATAGATAATGGAATCCGGCATGTTCATGGGCGATTTCTTTGGTGGTGTTGATATAGTCTTCCTGATTTTTCAGGGCGGCCTTGTAGTTTTTGAGGTTCTTATTGAGTGTCGCTAAATCGTGTAAAAACTCCAGTTGATATTTTTTGGATTTGGCAGAAATAGCTTTGTTGAGCCCTTTAGTATAGGCAGTCATACTCTCGTCAACTTGGCCTAATTGGCTATAGTATCGGCCATATAGTAGAAAACTATCCAAGTACATGCTCAAATCGGTTTTTAGCAATTCTGAAGCTCGCACTTGATCCAGAAGATTTTTGACGGCCGAAAGATCCTTGTCGTGAAGTGCGATTCGGGTTGCATTCAACTTGGAACCGATGACGAGACGTGACATTTCAGACGATGCGAGTCCTTCTTCTAACGCTACGATTTTTTCTTTTGCAATCTCGAATTCTTCACGCAATATATGAACGAAGATGGTATTGTTCAGTGCAATCAATGTCGTTTCTTCTGCGTGGATGCTCTTTGCCAATTGATAGGCTTTGTCAAAATAATCCAGCTGTAGTTCGTAGTTTTCTGTAAAATCATAGGCTATACCCAGTTGAATATAGGATCGGATGATCTCGTCATCATCATCCAATGCCAAGAAAAGTTGCAAAGCTCTATTGGCATGATCGGTGGCTTGGTCGATTAACCCCATGGCAAAGGCCATAGCTGAAATAAGCCGATGAATCCAGCCGACATAAGGTGCATCTTCATAGGAAGGGTAATCATAAACCGACTTGAGACCCCATCTGAACACATTCTCACCGTCGCCGCTGATACGGTAATAATACACATTACAATAGCCGATGCGCAGGCGGATAGCACTGTTATTATCGTCTATAACAATGGATTGATACCAGTTATTAATGGCGCTGAGAAGTTGTGGTGTGTTTTTTATAACGTCTCTTGATAATGTGCGGTAATAGTTTACAATTTCTTCCGCAATTTCAAGCGATGACTTATGGGGTTGCTCAAAGATTGCATGTAACTTTTTCATAAGAAGACTCCTTATTCATAATAAAGAATTATACCCGTAGGAAAGAAGAAATAACACTGACGCTGGACTCGGTGTAGCAGAATAAGCATTATCCCTGGAGTGAATTTATAATAAAGTATTTTAATGAAAAAGCGTCCAACATGGGCGCAATGAAAATGTTGAAATGCCAAACGCACTGGAATCCTTCTGGAATTGTTAGAACCTAACTGTTTTCGACTCCTTTATCACAGGCGAGTACCTTGCTTGGAATACGAAGAATTTGACCTTGATTAACTATACCATCGAAAGTTTACAAGGCTTTTGAATATTGCATTCTCGATGTTGAAATTAATACCAAAGTGGACAGTGTCAAGAATCCGATTTCAGGTCGTATTCAGGCAAAAGAGATTGGTGCATTGATTCAGAATGATGATAATATCGACCATTCCAAAGTAACTATTGAAATTGCATAAACATGGATTGAGGAGATACGATATGGAATCTGTTTAAGGCACCACGGCAAACCCTGAGCTCAGACAGAAGGTTAACCGGTCGATCAACATCAACGAAGCGATTGAGCCAAATATATTCAGCATTGAAGCCCTTATGGCCGCTTATCAATATGGTGATGAGTCATTGAATACCTTTCTTTTGGAAAAAGGTGGCGTA
>JAFGTX010000434.1 GCA_016938815.1 Clostridia bacterium
AAATACAGTTTCATTTTTTCTCCATTCTGTCCTTTGAAATACCTATCCATTTTATCATATTATCTGGATGGGTAAAGTCCTTGTTTACAAGAAGGTAAAATTATGGAAAACTGTTATTAAGAGCATATAAGCGGTATACATTTAATAGATACTTTTTCGTAAGGAGGTGCACTGATGATTAAAGAATTAGATTGCTGTCGATTGGAACTTGAAATAGCTGATGATTATTACAGTGCTTATTTGAATGTGACTTTTCATGACATGGCAGAGACGGCAGATGTAACCGATGCGCCAAAAGTTACGCTTTACGAGGAAGTCATTGAGGTGCTTAAGGAAAACCATGTGACCTATGGTATTAAAGAGGATGTAGTACAGGGTATTTGTGATGCACGTAAAAATGTCAACCATGTCCTGATTGCAGAAGGTGAGCCGCATCAAAATGGGGCGAATGCGGAAATTAAATATGCAATAGATTTTGATAATAAACCCAAGCCAAAGTTGAATGACGATGGTAGTGTGGACTTTAAAGATATGAGTTTCATTGAAACGGTAAAACCGGGAGAGGTTTTAGCTGAGAAAACACCTGCGACACAGGGCGTGGACGGTATGACCGTGGGTGGTAAGGTGATTAAAGCTAGAAATGGCAAGGATAAGGTGCTTAAACGCGGCGAAAATACGGTCTTGTTGGAAGATGAAATGATTCTTGCTTCGGAAGTTGAGGGTATTGCTCGGCTAATTAACGGTCGTGTTAGTGTGTTGCGATTTATAGAAGTACGGGTGGTTGGTCCGGAAACGGGGAATCTTTACTTCAGCGGCGATATTCACGTGAAAGAGCACATTCTGGATGGCTATACGGTTACCTGTGATGGGAATTTAGTAGTCGATGGTGTCGTGGAAGCAGCTAAGTTAAAGGTGAAGGGTGATTTAATCGTTGGAAAGGGTATTCTAGGACGGGAACGGGCGGATATTGTGGTGAATGGCGATATGGTATCCAAGTTTATTGAAAACGCCAACGTCTATGTCAAAGGGGACATCAGTACCGGTGAAATCATCAACAGCACGGTGCTCTGCGATTCCCAGATTATCGTAAAAGGTAAAAAAGGCCTGATTATCGGCGGCGAGATTACGTCCAAGTACGTGATTGATGCCAAGCGTATCGGTTCTAAATTGGGTGTCATCACGACCATTAATTTAGGTGTCGATTCAGGTGCTATCAAGGAGCTGAAACATCTTAAAGAAATGATTCAGGAATTGCGAATCGTTGAAGAGAAGTTGGATATCATGATTCCGGTCATTGAGACCCAGTTGAAAGAACATCCTGATGACGAGAAATTACATGCCAAGTTGGAACAATATAAAAACAGCCTGCATAGTACAAGGATGGATTTAGAAGAAAAAAATAAGCGTCTGGATAAATTAACAGACGCATTGAAAAAAGTCAAAAAGGGGCAGGTTAGAACGAATATCGTCTATCCGGATACCGTTGTAAAAATCGGTAATGCAAGTTATTTTATCGATCAAGCCTTAAAAGACTGTATTATTACCAGAGAGGACGACAAAGTTATCGCTATTGGTTTTTAGGTTTCTTAAGCAGATCGGCAACGGCTGTGATGGTTTCAAAATGGGCTTCTTCCAATTGGTATTCGTTATCTCCGGAAGCGGAACCCATGCTGATGTTGTCTTTTCTGAAAATCATTTTGCTGTCCAGAGGACGCTTGCCTGACAGATGGTACTGAAGGATTGAAGTGTTGCTCATGAGCGTTGGAATGTTGTCGATGTTGACACCGCTACCGGCAATGATATCAATACGGCCTGCAGCCAATTCGGAAAGTGTCTTCAAAGTGTCGACGCCTTCGATGGACTTGTTAGCAAAACCACTGGTCAAGAGGCGATTGACGCCTAGTTTGATCAGTATTTCAAGGGACCGTTTCGGTTCCTTTGTCATGTCAAAGGCCCGGTGGCAGACCACTGCCATCGGTCTTGCTCTTTCGATGAGCATGGCCATGACTTCTTCGTCAATCTCACCTTCTGGAGTCAGTACGCCCAGTACGACGCCTTCTGCACCGCATGATTTTGCAAAATCAATGTCGTACTTCATGGTTTCAAGTTCTTCTGCGTTGTAGCAAAAGTCGCCAGAACGTGGTCGAATCATGACTGCCACAGGAATTGTAAGTTTTTCCATGACATTTTTTATGAGACCGGCGCTTGGTGTTGTACCACCGACACACAGGTCTGCACAAAGTTCAATTCTATCAGCACCGGCCTTTTCAGCAGTAATGCTGGAAGCCAGTGTGTCCGTACAGATTTCTAAGATCATGTTCTTACTCCTTTGTAAGCAATGCCTCAACAGCTTCTGAGGTTGAAGCAGCCAATATATTTTGAACAAATGTCTCGTTTTTTCGATTCAGCTGACTGATGATCTTTCTTGCTTTAAGAACATCTGTAGGTCCCATGCTGAATTCGTCCAGTCCAAGATGTAATAACAGTGGAATCATTTTTTCGTTACCAGCAACCGCGCCGCACATGCCGACCCAGATGCCTGCCGCATGTCCGTTTTCGATGACGGTTTTAATCAGGCGGATGACTGCTGGATGATAGGGTGTGTATAAGTTCTTGATTTGCTCGTTCATACGATCGACAGCCACCGAGTATTGGATCAGGTCGTTGGTACCGATACTGAAGAAGTCGACTTCCTTTGCCAGAATATCAGAAATGATAGCGGCAGAAGGGATTTCGATCATGATACCGAGTTCGATATCTTCGCTGAAAGGTATGCCTTCTGATGTCATTTCCGCCTTACAAGCCGCAACGACTGCCTTGGCAGCCAGGAGTTCTTCAAGGGAGGAAATCATAGGGAACATGATTCTAAGTTTGCCATAAACGCTGGCGCGTAGAAGGGCTCTTATTTGTGCTTTAAAGAGACTATCGTGATCTAGACAGTAGCGGATGGCGCGGTAACCGAGGAAAGGGTTCATTTCCTTAGGAATATCCAGATAAGGAATTTCTTTATCGCCACCGGCGTCAAGGGTACGAATGATGACCGGCTTGTCGCTTAGGGTACTAAGCACTTTTTTGTAAATGGCGTATTGTTCCTCTTCTGATGGTGCTTCGGAACGGTTCATAAATATAAATTCACTTCTGAATAGGCCGATGCCGTCTGAGCCATTTTCGATAACGAAAGGCAGGTCATCTGGACCTGCGATATTAGAAGAGATTTCCACTTCAATGCCGTCTTTGGTATGAGAAGGTTGGTCTAAATAGATTCTTAATGCTTCTCTTTCTTCGTTTGCAAGACGAATTTTCTCACGCATGTCTTCAAGAATTTCTTCTGATGGATTGGCAATGATTTTACCGGTTTGACCATCTATGGTTACGATGCTATTGTCCTCAATAAGGGCAGTGGCATTTTTTACGCCCATCACGGCTGGAATGCCAAGGGTACGGGCAATGATGGCACTATGAGAAGTAGAACCGCCGATTTCTGTGATGATGCCTGCGGTGGCGTCTGCTTTTAAACTAGCTGTATCAGAGGGTGTCAGGTCTTTTGCGATGATGATGA
>JAFGTX010000435.1 GCA_016938815.1 Clostridia bacterium
ATCCCGGAGGAGGTGAGAATCCTATGATGAGGTAAGCTGGCCTCAGTTTATGAAACCGCCCTTAAGCCTTGAAAAATGCTGTGCACTGGGGAAGTTGTGTCAAATACAGTGTGTGAATGAATGGAAACTGACTTAATGTCAGAAGCCATGGGGATTACAAGAGTCATTTGACTTGCTTTCTTCTGGCGTTCGCGGATGCGGATGTCAGGAGAAAGGTAATCCCTATTTTTGTGATATTAAGCGAAAAGAAAGATTGGAGGCGAAAAGAAATGGATTTTGATTTAACGAAAATCGGAGAAGAAGAAGCGAAACTTCATGGAATGACCAAAGAGCAATCCAAGGGTGAAGTCCAATATAAAATGGCACTGAAGATGCTGGATATTCTGATGAGAAGGGGCATTGTGAGCGAAGAAGAGTACAAAAAAATCGATGATTTGAACCGCCAATCCTTCTCGCCACAGCTTGCAAAGGTATATGCGTAAAAACACTTGCTATGTTCCAGTCTTTGGAGTATTGTGTGTTGCTAAGAAGGGGCGATGTCCCAGAAAGGAGGAAGCCGCATATGGCAAAGAAAGTAACGAAGATAGAGCCGATAAGACAGAATGTCATCCAAACCCTCAGACCTAAAAAGCGGGTTTGTGCTTACTGTAGAGTCAGCACGGATTCCACCAAGCAGCACACATCCTATGTAGCGCAAGTTGAGTATTACGAAAGCTATATTGGAAAGCGTGAGGATTGGAAATTTGTCGGCATCTTTGCGGATGAGGCAAAAAGTGGAACAAAGTTAAAGAGTCGAGATGAATTCCTGAGAATGATGCGTGAATGTGAGAATGGCAATATCG
Organism: Clostridia bacterium; assembly: GCA_016938815.1. GTDB lineage: Bacteria > Bacillota > Clostridia > Peptostreptococcales > Acidaminobacteraceae > JAFGTX01. The sequence continues at coordinate 843 of JAFGTX010000435.1, forward strand.
ATATCATCATCACGAAGTCAGTTACCCGGTTTGCTAGAAATACCGTGGATAGCATTGAAGCCATCCGGAAACTGAAATCCCTCGGAGTTACGGTATGTTTTGAAAAAGAGAATCTCAATACTATGTCAGAGCAAAGCGAACAGATGTTGACGATCCTGAGCTCCTTGGCACAAGGGGAATCAGAAAGCATCTCGACCAACAACCGTTGGGGGATTCAAAAGAGATTCAGAGATGGCAGCTATAGGCTTAGCACCGTAGCCTACGGATATACGAAGGATGAAGATGGCGAACTGGTGATTAAAGAAGATGAGGCGGAAATAGTACGCCGAATTTACCTGGAGTATCTTCACGGAAAAGGAGCTTACGTCATCGCCAGAGACTTAAACACTGATCAAGTACCAACCGTTAGAACTGCAAAAACTTGGAATGAAAGTGTCGTGAAAGAAATTTTACAAAATCCCATATATGAAGGTGATCTGATTTTACAGAAAACCTATACCACTGAGGTGCTCCCATTCACGAAGAAACGAAATCGTGGCGAGATGCCTCAGTTTTTTATTCAAGACAACCATGAACCGATTATCACCAGAGAACAAGGACAGATGGTTCGGGAGATTTTTGAATACCGAAGAAAACAGATGGGGAATGATGGAAGCAACAAGTATCAAAACAGGTATGAATTCAGCGGGAAAATCAAGTGTGGTGAATGTGGAGGCTCATTTAAAAGACAAAAAATTTACATCGGCAAGCCATATGAGAAAATCCAATGGAGCTGTTCGAATCACATTAAGAACAGCGAGATGTGTAAGATGAAGGCCGTCCGTGAGGATATAATCAAGGATGCTTACCTGACAATGTGGAACAAGCTAGTATGCAATTACGGATACGTGCTGATCCCGATGCTGGATTCCTTAAAGAATCTTCGAACGAATAAGGAACAAGAAGTTGAAATTGAAGAACTAAACAATAAGATCATGGAACTCACAGAGCAGAGCCATATCCTAATCCGAGTCGTGCAAAAGGGATACATGGACTCTGCTCTTTTTATACAGAAACAAAATGCTCTGAATGTTGAACTTGAAGAGACAAAGAAAGCAAGGAATGGTCTTCTGGACTCCAATGGCTTTGAAAAGGAAATCACCGGCACCCAGAGACTACTAGAAATTATCAGATACAACCCAGAGATTATGGACGATTATGATGAGAACCTCTTTACGAATACAGTGGAACAGGTGATTGTCGGGAAGGAGAATGCAATAACCTTCAAACTGATCAATGGGTTAGAGCTAACAGAAGTGATAGGGACAGGTGGTGATTAAGGATGATGCAAAGACACATGCCCATGGGATACAAGATGGTGAATGGCGCTATAGAAATACAGGAGGATCATGCGAAAACCGTCATATCAATTTTTAAAGATTACATCACTGGAAAGTCCATGTTTGCTATCGCAAAAGACCTAACCGAAAAAGGTGTACTCAACGCCAATAAAAAGCCGAATTGGAATCATGGCTCAGTAGGGAAAATCCTTAAGAACATCAAATATCAAGGGGACGAATGCTATACAAGGTTAATTGACGAAGCAACTTTTATAAAGGCTCAGGAGCGAAGGTCAAGCGTTGAAAAAAAGCTTAGCAGAACACAGAAAGTTCAAGCACTTCGAAATCAAACGGTTTTCAGTGGCATGATCCGATGCGGCGAATGTGGTGAAAACTACAAGAAGTACATCGAGCACGCTGGAAAGCCTTCTGAAAAGGTCAAATGGAAGTGCAAACATTATATCTACCAAAACCGGGTTTTATGTATAAACCATTTTTTCACCGATGATGACTTGAAAGAAATCTTTATAGAAGCCACCAGTCAGCTGCTTAGACAAAGGTGGCTGATTGAAAAAATCAAACCGCAAGAACCGCCGAAGATGAGCATGGATTTAAGAGAGATAGAAAACCGGATTAAGGAACTAGAGCAGGAAGATGATTACTCGAATCCGGAGCTGCCAGAACTGATTATGAGAAGAGCGCAGCTCTACTACGCAGGAGCAAAAGTCTATGATCAACCAAGAAATGCTGAGAAATTGAAAGAAGCTCTTGCGGATATCAGCAGCCTAAATGAATTTGACGAGGAACTATTCAAAGCGATCATTAAACAGATGACCATTTATAAAGATACCAAGATAGCGGTTGAATTTATAGGTGGCATCGTCATAGAACGACCCATAGAAACCCAAAGAAAGGATGGTAAATATGGCAGTAGCAAAAAAGACGGTAGCAATCATACCGCCTCAAATGAAATATGATAGGCATGTGCGAGTAGAACAGAAAACACTAAGGGTAGCCGCTTATTGCAGAGTCAGTACGCTTCTAGAACAGCAGGAAGGCAGCTACGAAGCACAGGTCGATTATTATACAGAA
>JAFGTX010000092.1 GCA_016938815.1 Clostridia bacterium
ACCTTTGATAATCTGAGAACGGCCATTAGGGGAGGTAAGTAGGTATGAGTTTCTTTAATTCTTTTAATATCAGTGCGACGGGCCTTACGGCTGAACGCTTAAGAATGGATATCATCTCGAAAAACATTGCCAATACCAACACAACAAGGACGAGTGCCGGTACGCCGTACAGACGACAGATCCCAATTTTCAAGGAGATGGAAGGGAATAGTTTTTCAGATGTTTTTGAGCAGGCGATGGGCAATAAAGTCGCTGGAAACGGTGTGGAAGTTGTGGCAATTAAAGAAGATATGTCCGATTTCAAAAGGGAGTACAATCCTTCACATCCAGATGCAGATGAAGATGGCTATGTGCTTTTGCCTAATGTAGATGTCGTGACTGAAATGATCAACTTGATTTCAGCTTCAAGGGCATATGAGGCGAATGTTACGGTTATGAATGGTACAAAGAGTATGGCGATGAAAGCACTAGCGATCGGCAAATAGATTACTTAGGGGGGCGAAATCATGGAAGGTATTAAATTGGATCTGAATCCTGTTCTATCGACGAAGAGCATTCAGTCGGATTTAATCAATTCTGTAGACACAAAACAGAATTTTGGGGAAATACTTTCAAAAGCTATTGATGATGTCAATGGCGCGCAAGTGGCATCCGAGAATATGGGTCGCTTACTCGCTATTGGAGAAATTGACAATTTACACGATGTGCAGATTGCAGGTCAGAAAGCTGAATTGGCGCTTAACTTGATGGTGCAAGTCAGAAATAAGATTCTTGATGCATACAGTGAAATAAATAGAATTCAATTTTAATATCAATAAACTTTTGAGGTGTTGTGATGGGCGAATTTATACAAAAGATACGAAATCAGATGACAGAATTTTGGGGCTCGCTTAGCAAACAGCGTAAAATACTACTAGGAGTTGTAAGTTTTCTAGTAGTTTTTGGTGTGTCTATAACTATTTTTATGCTAACGCGTCCTTCTTATGTGCCTTTGGCGCAAAATCTTTCTTTGGATGAGGCGGCTGCTATAACAGCTCAGCTGGATGAACTGGGGATTTCATGGAAAGAGGAGAACGATACATCAGTAATTTTGGTGCCGAAATCCGATTTGAGCAACGCAAAGATGTCGTTGACAGTGGAAGGCGTGTTGTCTAAGCAAGACTTTACTTGGACACAAGCTTTTGCAACCAACTCGTTCACTATGACAACAGAAGACAAAAACAAGATGTTTTTGCTGGCACAAGCCAACGCGTTGGCAGAATCGATTAAAACACTGGACAATATAGATGATGCTGTGGTTAATCTATTCATTCCGAATGATAGTACATTCCTAGTCAATGATATGATGGAATCCAAAGCATCGGTTATTTTAAAACTTAAATCAGGCAAGACTTTGTCTGAAGCAGAAGTTGATGGGATTGTGATGATTCTTGCCAATTCGGTGAAGGGGCTTGATAAGGAGTTTATCACGATCGTAGATAGTACCGGTAAGGAATTGACAAAACCGGCAGGCGATTCATGGGAAATTGATGTTAACAATCAATTGGCGATGCAGATTTCTGTGGAAGAACGTTTAAATACGAAATTGACGGATTTTTTAACGACGATGTATGGTCGCAACAACGTTAAGGTTATGTCCAGCGTTGAGTTGAACTTCGATTCGGAAGAGACGACTTCAAGGGTCTTTTCACCGCCGATTGAAGGGGAAGTTAACGGCATGGTCAGAAGCATGACGGAAATCACGGAAAATGTCGCTAGTTCTGGGGCAGAAGGTGCACCAGGTACAGATTCCAACGGACAGGCGACCAACTATTCTCAAACGTCTACGGGTGAATCAGGGTATACAAAAGCGTCTAAGACTGTCAATTATGAAATGAACGAAATTGTCAACCAGCTTTCTAAAGCGAAGGGGACGATTCAAAATATTACAGTAGCGGTTATTTTAAATCAGGATGTTCTGGAAAATCAAACTTTGACAGAGGAACACAGTGCTAATCTGAAGCAACTCATCAGCGCTTCTTCTGGTCTTGATACCAGAGTGGTGGAAATCAGCGCGCTGACATTCCCAGATGAATCCGCTAATTACGATGTATTCTCTAATACGGCAGCGACTGGCTTCTTCGGTATACCGATTTGGGTTTATATCCTAGTGGTTGTTCTAATTGTAACAGGCTTGACAACCTTCTTCTTATTGGCTAGAAGAAAACGCGCTCAGGAAGAGGCGGCGCGAATTGAACAGGAAAGACTTGAACAAGAAGCTAAGGAACTTGAAGAAATTCAAGCTGGTTATGAAGATAAATCGAGTCCGAAATATCAAATCGAGAAATTTATTGATACCAATCCGGAATCGGTGGCATTGCTATTAAAATCATGGTTGCATGAGGATTAGGGGTGAGGTAGTATGGCTAAGAAAAAAGGTGGCATGTCTGGACGAGAAAAAGCGGCAATACTCCTAATAGCATTGGGGCCTGAAAAATCGTCAAAAATATTTGCCCATCTGACAGATGATGAAATTGAAGAATTAACACTTGAAATAGCGAATATGCGTCGTATTCCAAAAGAAGAAAAGGAAGCGATCTTGGATGAATTCTACCAAGTATGTTTGGCTCAAGAATTTATTTCCGAAGGTGGTATTGGCTATGCCAAAGAAGTGCTTGAAAAAGCGATGGGGTCTCAAAAAGCCCTTGAAATTATCAATAAGTTAACTGCGTCATTGCAGGTGCGCCCCTTTGACTTTGTTAGAAAGGCGGAGGCTAGTCACTTGTTGACCTTTATACAGAATGAACATCCTCAGACGCTGGCGCTTATCTTATCCTATTTGAATCCAAGTCAGGCTGCGACGATTCTGTCGTCTTTGCCACAGGAGAAGCAGGCGGATGTCGCTCAAAGGATTGCAACGATGGAGAGTACTTCGCCAGAAGTCATTAAAGAGGTTGAGTTGGTTCTTGAAAAGAAACTGTCTTCGATGGTTACTCAAGATTACGCGACGACAGGTGGTATTCAGGCGATTGTCGACATTTTGAACGCCGTGGATCGTGGAACAGAAAAGTTCATCATGGAGACTTTGGAGATTCAAGAAGCGGATCTTGCAGAAGAAATCAGAAAGAGAATGTTTGTATTCGAAGACATTATCAATCTGGACAGTGTTTCTATTCAGCGTTTTATCAGAGAAATCGACAACAGCGAATTATCTGTTGCGCTTAAAGGTTCTACAGAAGAAGTTAAGGAAATTATCTTCAGCAATATGTCTAAGCGTATGGCGGAAATGCTCAGAGAGGATATGGAATTCATGGGACCTGTCCGTTTGCGTGACGTTGAAGAAGCACAACAGAAAATCGTTAACGTTATACGTAAGTTAGAAGAAGCTGGTGAGATTATTATCGCTAGAGGCGGAGGAGATGAGATTATTGTCTAAGATCGTCAAAGCTAGCGCGGTTGTATTGGATAAAGAGAAATATAAGTTGTCACCTCTTATTTTGAATTTGCCGGATATCCATGAAAAAAATGAGAGTGGCAATCCTTTGCTTGAACACGCAGAACATATCCATAGTGCTGATGAGGAGGGCGATGGAGTTCATCGACTGCATCAAACTTTCGATTTGGAGGCAATGCTGGATGATGCAAAGGCTCAGGCGGATGAATTGTTGGAGTCGGCTCAAGACGAATATGAGCGTGTTGTCAAGGATGCTTACGACAACGCCATGGAAATCATGGAGAATGCTAAAAAAGAAGGCTTTTCCGAAGGTTATAAAGAGGGTTATGATCAAGGCTATAAAGAAGGCTATGAAGCGACTGAAGGGTTGATTGAAGAAGCAGATGCCATTAAGCAGGATGCTATGACACACTACAATGAAATTCTTCAAGGTAGTGAAGCTGAAATGATTGATCTTGTACTGGAAGTCGTCCAAAAAATATTGCAAAAGGAAATGGATGATGACGAAAGTGTCATTTTCAATTTGGTTAAGGCGGGTTTGCGTAGAATTACACAAACTGAAGTGCTTAAAATTCGTGTCAGCGAAGCAGATTATATCAATTTGGTCAGTATGAAAAAACGCATTATGCCTCTACTGGATAAAGTGGAGGACATCGTGATTATTCAGGATGATAATATGGTCAAAGGTGATTGTGCCATTGAAACAGATAGTGGTAATATTGACAGTGGCATTCAAACTCAATTGGATTTTGTGAAAGCAACCTTTGAGGAATTATTAAAAAGTGAGTGATAGATGTGTCAACTTTTCAAAAATACTTCAATGAATTATCTTCAATGAATTTAATAAAGTTTACCGGTTACGTGACTAGAATTGTCGGCCTGACGATTGAATCTATCGGACCTGCTGTTGAGATGGGAGAAGTATGTGATATTCAACCCCTAAATGGTGATGATGCTATCAAGGCAGAGGTTGTAGGCTTTAAAGAAAATAAGGTGCTTTTAATGCCCTTGGGAGAAATGTCTGGAATAGGCCCTGGTAGCAAAGTTATTGCTTCGGGGCATTATTTACAAGTAAATGTCGGGGAGTCTCTTTTAGGTCGGGTGTTAGATGGCCTTGGCAATCCGATTGATGGTAGACCTGCACCTGTTACATTAGGCAAGAGTTCTGCTGAAAATCCACCACCTAACCCGCTTTTACGCAATCGAATCGATGAACCATTGTCCCTTGGTATCAAGGCGATCGATGGTCTCATTACCTGCGGCAAAGGCCAGCGGATTGGTATATTCGCAGGATCTGGTGTAGGAAAGAGTACCTTGCTGGGCATGATTGCTAGAAATACTACGGCGGATATCAACGTCATCGCTCTTATTGGAGAGAGGGGCAGAGAGGTTCGTGAATTTATAGAAAATGATTTAGGGGAAGAAGGCCTTAAACGTTCAATCGTCATCGTTGCGACTTCTGATAAGCCAGCGCTCGTCAGGTTAAAGGGTGCTTTGATTGCAACGGCTATGGCAGAATACTTTAGAGATCAGGGAAAGGATGTCGTGTTGATGATGGACTCTTTAACCCGTTTTTCTATGGCTCAAAGAGAGGTTGGTTTGGCTGTCGGAGAACCACCGGTTACGAGAGGTTATACACCGAGCGTTTTTGCGATATTACCCAAGCTTCTTGAACGCGCAGGTAATTCTGAACATGGCTCGATAACTGGACTTTACACAGTTCTGGTGGATGGTGATGACTTCAATGAACCAATATCTGACACGGTGCGTGGTATTCTGGATGGCCATATCATTCTATCAAGAAAATTGGCAACTTTGGGACATTATCCCGCTATAGATGTACTGGGCAGTGTTTCGCGTGTTATGCCTAACATCGTTACTGATGAGCATATGGTGGCGTCTCGTGTGATGCGAGAACTACTGGCAGTGTATAGCGAAGCGGAGGACTTGATTAACATTGGTGCCTATAAGAAGGGCTCCAATCCCAAAATAGACAAGGCTATTGAAAAGAATGATGCTTGTATTCAGTACTTGCGTCAAGGGGTGCATGAACAATTTGAATTTGACGACATTGTTGGAAATTTAATTGATATAGCGAACTTGTAAAGGGAGCTGACAGTTTGAAAAAATTTAAATTTCGATATGAACAATTGTTAAAGATAAGAACTAAAAAAATGGATGATCTGAAGCATGAAATGGGTGAGCTAAATCATCGCCTTAACCTTCTTGAAGAAGAGAAGCAGGGAAAATTAGCAGCTCAAGCGGCTTATTTTCAAGAAATAAATGAGCGTGTGTCCAAGGGTTGTTCTTCTCAGGAATTGATGCGACTGAACTATCAAAAGTCCTACTATAGTGAAACGCTTTTGCGGCTGGAAGGTAATATCCGAGAAGTTAACTTACTAATCATGCAAAAAAGGGAGCAACTTAACGAAGCAATCAAAGAGCAAAAAATCATGGAAAAGCTTAAAGAAAAGGAATATGAACGCTATTTACAAGCGATTGACGCCGCGGAAGTCAAGGTGACGGAGGAAATCGTCAACTATAATAATTACAAAGGACGTGAGGATTAGTATGTCTGAAGAGAAGAGAAAAGGTGGAGCGGCCAAACTTATTTTAATATTGCTGGTGATTCTGGTGGTTGTTCCATTGGTTGCTTTGTTTGGCGTATATAAATTGAACGATCCATTTAGAGGAACGGCAAATAAAATTCTTGCATCGGCTCCAGGTCCGATTGGTACATATTTTGATAGTTTTCCAACTGAAGAGGAATCTCAGGAGCAAATGCGTCAGATTGCGGAATACATTTTGGATATTGATGTTAATCGCGCGGTAGATAAATTGACACTTCTAGAAACAGACGACCCCAAAGCTTATGACGATATCGTCAAACTGATGTTGAGGATCAACCCGAATGCAACGAAAAATATATTGGAACAGATCAGATCCAGCAACATCAAAAAAGATGTGGTCCTTTCAACATTAGAGACGATTAATCAGGAAAAGGGACAGGAAATTTTAGATCAGGCGGCTTATCTTTCTAACCTGAGCCTGCCAACGGCTATTGAGGAAATGGGTTACATTATTTCTCGATCGGTGAATGGACACAAAGAGTTGGCTTCTATTTTAGATGCTATGGAAGTAAGTCAAGCGGCCAAACTCATGGCTGAATTAGGTAAAGATGACTACAATGATGTCATGAATTTATTAACATCCAACAAGGGTAGCTTAATAAGGGCGGAAATCGCTAACGCAAAAGTAAGGTCCAATGAACTTGAAAATATTTCTGATATCTATATGACGGAAGAAATCAGCAAGTTGGTGGATTATATCGGCAATGAGAATACTTACAATATGGCAGAGTTGGCTCAAATCTATAAAAACCTAGGAATTGTAAAGGCTGGGCGTGTTTTAGCAAGGGTAAATGACGATGCATTTGTCTATAAGCTGATTGGTACGATCAAGGAAAAAGAAATTCTTGAAAATAATGAAGATAAAATTACACAAGATATGTTGAAATCACTAAAGATTTATAAAGAATTTGACGATAATGTTATTGAGTTATCTAATGTGTATGCAAAAATGTCTAGTGACAAGGTGTCTGAGATCATCAAAAAAATGATTAGAAACAGCTCAGCACCTAGAGAGTATGACTTATCAAATGGTGACAAGATTGTCATTACGGATGAAGAGTTGGCTCTAGCTATCTTAGGGAATTTTACCCAGAAGCAAATTGCGGATATTCTTTCATACCTTGATAATACGTTATCTTCTGAAATTTCCAGAAAGATAACACTACCACAATTATAAAAGGGAGGTGAAACTTTGAATAGCAGAGAATTGGGCTTGGTATCGAGCGCATACAATTCTCTATTGGGAACTGTGGGAGCACAAAGTGCTCAGCAAATGGATTCTACAAAATCCTTCTCATCTGTATTGGATAACAAATTGCAATATGCTGAGAAAAATAAGGTGAGCAAATCATACAGTTCCGAACAACAAGTGAATAGAGAAGCATTGTCTGCGAAAGATTCTGAGTATGAAAATGATCGTGATGCATACGTGAAATCCGATATGCAGCAATCTACTAAGAAGATTGCAAACACGGAAAAGAAACAGACAGAGCCTGTAGAAAAAGAAAATGACATCAAGAGAACACAGTCTACAGAGGAAGTTGAAGAAAATGTAGAAGCTATTGAAAGTATTGAAGAAAACGTGGTTGAAGAAATGGATCCTGAACAGAAAGAAGTGATGGATGCGTTAATGGCGTTATTGATGAATGACACCTTAACAGACGAAGAGAAAGTGGCTTCAATCAATGAATTGCTTGGCAATTTAACTCAAGATCAATTAGATGCATTGAGTGGGATGTCAGGAGTGCTTAAGAAAATGCTGATGAGTTTCGATGGTACTTTAGATCAGTTCGAAGAAACTCTTTCTAGTCTGACATTAACGAATAGCGAATTTTCAAACTTGCTAGAACAATTGCAGCAAACCGACATTTCGGGTATGGATAGCTTGGAGATGAAAGGTTCAAACATGTCAGACGTTTCAAAAGAAGCGGTTGTGATGGTAGAAACTGATTTGACAGTTGAGTCGACGATGACAGAAGAGGTAGATGAAACTGTCGAAAAAACAATTTTGGACAAAGTCGCGGAAACAGTCGAAAAACCAGAGGTGGCAAAAGAATCTGCCAAAGAAACCAAAGCTGAAGTTTTGAAGGAAGCGGCAGAAAGCAATACGGAAAAATTGCCGACGGTTACAGAAACATCGAGTACGTCCACTGCAAATGGTCAATCCAATCAAAATCAAACTAACGCAGAGAGTAATCAAGCGTTTTCTGAGATGTTGAAATTTCATAATGCTTCAGTGAAATCGGTAGCAATGAAAAGCACTATGGCATCAAATCCTTTTGAAGAAAAAATCATGCAACAGATTATCAGAGGTACATCCGTCAGCCTTAACGTTGGTAAAGATGTATCGGAAATCATGATTAAGTTGAATCCAAAAGAGCTTGGCAACGTGTCTTTGAAGATGTCTCTTGAGAATGATCAATTAGTTGCTAAATTCAGTGTTGAAAATCAAACAGTGAAAGAAGTACTTGAATCTAGATTAGAAGATTTAAGAACGGCATTGGCGGATAAAGGCTTTACCATTCAAGGACTGGATGTATCGGTAAATCAGGATACAGAAGAGCAATTCAAGACATATGAAGAGTTTATCAAACAGCAAAAAGGAAAACGACGTCTTGATGAAGAATCAGAAGATGCGGCTATTGAAGGTATTCAATCGACAGCTTCGACTTGGCAAACACTTGAAACGACAAGTTCAGAGATTAATGTATTAGCCTAGGAGGTGAAAAACATGGCAGTGAGTTCAGTAACGGGTACTCTTACTACCGCCCAACTCGAAAAATTGAGTCAAATAGAGAGTGATGCAACGAATCAGGCGCGTATTGCAAATCAAACTTTGGACAAGGATGCATTTTTAAAATTGATGACGACGCAGTTACAATATCAAAATCCTTTAGAGCCAATGGATAATAAAGAGATGATTGCACAGATGGCTCAGTTTAGTTCTGTAGAGCAATTAAATAACTTAGTAAGTGCAATGGGTGTTAACAACAGCGGTAATGATTCGATTATCGTAGCTCTTGAAGATATGACTGAAGAGATGCAGACGATGAGTGAAGAGATTAAAACGCTCAATGAGGAAATCAAAAAGCTGCAAGCAGCACAAGCGTAAGAAACATCTGAATGAATGAAGGTGATTAAATGACGAATAAATTTCAGATGAATAACGACTATATGATGCGTAAGAGTCAGATTGTCGGTAGCCAAAAGGTGACGAATACTCAAACGAGTGAGCAAACCGTAGCGAAAACTCAAAAAAGTTTCTCGGAAGTCTTAAATCAAATTGAAAGTCAGAGTGAACTTAAATTTTCGAAACATGCGGCAAGTCGCTTGGCAACAAGAAATATTGAACTGACAAGTACGGAAATGAATAGACTGAATTCAGCAGTATCAAAGGCAAGTTCAAAGGGCATCAAGGAAGCGCTGATTCTGATGGATAACAAGGTGTTCATTGCAAGTGTACAAAACAAGACAATCATCACAGCATCAACGGAAGATGATTTAAAAGATAATGTGTTTACAAATATTGACGGCGCGGTGATCGTATAAAATAAACTGGACCTAACGGAAGTTTAGAGCTTTGAACGACGGATAAGCTCAATGCGATCTCCCCGTATTATAAGGAGGTTATGACCTATGATGAGATCTATGTACTCAGGTGTATCTTCACTGAGAGCGCATCAGGTTCGAATGGATGTCATTGGTAATAATATTGCCAATGTTAATACAGTAGGTTACAAAGGTTCTAAAGTAACCTTTGCAGAAATCTACTCGCAGACAGTGAAAGGCGCTGGTGGTTCATCAACGTCTAGAGGGGGTACAAACCCACAACAAGTTGGTTTAGGTATTAAAATTGATTCAATTAATGTTTCTCATACTAAAGGGGCAACTCAGAGAACGGATAATGCCACTGATATTATGATTGATGGTAACGGATTCTTTATCGTATCGCCAACAGCAGATGGTCAGAATAAATTCTATACAAGAGCGGGTAACTTTTCGGTGGATGAACTAGGTTACTTGGTAACATCTGATGGTTACTTTGTTATCGGCGAGGATGGTAAGGCGGTTCAAATCGATAGCACAACCACAAAAGGTGCAGAAGCGACTGATGAAATTTCCATCGGTGGCAATTTGGATTATGATGCTGAGATTGATGAGGACAATGATTATATCGCTTATTCAGTGAATCTTGATGTTTATAATAGTGTTGGCGGTACTCAAACGGTACAGATTGACTTCGGTCAAAAATTGACAACGGTATCGGGTGCTGCAGACGGCTATAGTTACCGTGCTGTTAAAATCGATGATATAGGTACTTTAAATCCATTATATTTTCCTAACGGTGCTACAGGTGCTACTGCAACGACAGCAGCCGCTTTTACAACAGCGGGAGATGCATCTACTTATGTAGCTAATGCGCCAATGTTCGCAAAGTTTGACGAAGAGGGAAATTTCGTGGGATTTGTAGATACTTTAGTAATTGATGAAAACGGCCAAGTGACAGGAGATAATACAATCTTTGAAGAAGGAGCTGGTTCTTTAAATTACGTTATCCAAGAAGGTGGTGTTGATGACATTACATTGCCTTTCGATTACGAATCTCTAAAAAATTTGAAACACTACGCACAGGAAACGGATATCACACCAAAGGCTGTTACTGGTCGTGCGGCAGGTAACTTGGATTCTTATACTATCGCGGCTAATGGTCAGGTTAACATGACATACACCAATGGTGAATCAGATAGTGATCAACAAATTGCCTTGGCTTCTTTCGATAACCCAACGGGTTTACTAAAGGTGGGTACTAACCGTTTTATTGAATCTCCTAACTCTGGTGCTGCTAAAATTGGTGTTCCAAATGCAGGTAGTTTCGGTGCCTTGACACCAGGTGCACTTGAAATGTCGAATGTTGATTTATCTGCTGAATTTACGGATATGATTACAACACAAAGAGGTTTCCAAGCGAACTCAAGAGTTATCACAACTTCAGATGAGATTCTTCAGGAATTGGTAAATCTTAAACGATAATTTTTAGTCCAGTAGCTAGAAATAGCTACTGGACTGATTTAAAGGATGATTGATTTGATTAAATTAACAAAACTGGATGGGCGAACATTTGTACTGAATTCGGATTTGATTGAGTACATGGAATCCACGCCGGATACGGTTATTACAATTACTTCAGGGAAGAAGTATATTGTGACCAACACAGTTGACGAAGTAATCGAAAAAATTGTAAAATATAGAAAAGAGATTTATTCGTTTTACTTTGAAAAATAGCGTATTGAAATGAGGTGTAGTTTTGGATATAGCAACTTTAGGAGGCTGGGCCCTCGGGGTTTTCTTCATAGTATTTGGTATCCTTTCCGGTGGTACAGGTATGGGCGCGTTTATCGATACAGGTTCTGTACTCATCGTAATAGGGGGTACTTTTTCAGGGTTTCTTGTTGCGTTTCCACTAGCTAATGTATTGGGTGTTGGAAAGGTAGTAGGGAAGACGATCCAAAATAGTAGTTACAATACGGCTGAGATCATTAAGAAAGTAATTGATTTGGCAAACATAGCAAGACGTGAGGGGCTATTAGCACTTGAAGAGGCAGTTGCTGAAATCAATGATGACTTTTTGCAAAAAGGCGTCATGCTGATTGTTGATGGGACGGATCCCGAACTGGTAAAAAACATTCTTGAAACGGAACTTTCATATATTGAAGGAAGACACTCTAATGGTAGAGGACTATTTGCGACACTTGGATCCTTGGCACCGGCGTTTGGTATGATTGGTACCCTGATTGGTCTTGTGGCCATGCTTAAGAATCTGGATGATCCAAGTTCTATCGGTCCGGCGATGGCGGTTGCCTTATTGACGACTTTCTACGGCTCTGTACTTGCCAATCTTTTCTTTATACCGATGGAGAATAAACTGGGTATAAAAAGTGGCGAAGAAATTCTTGTAAGAGAGATTATGATCGAAGGCTTATTATCGATTCAAGCTGGAGAGAATCCGAGAATCATTGAAGAGAAATTGAAGGCGTTCTTGGCACCATCCGTCAGATCTTCTGTAAGTACGGAAGAAGGTGGAGCGAATGAGTAAGAAGGATAAATGTCCAGAATGCAAAGCCGGCCTACCGGAGTGGATGGCTACATATGGTGACTTGGTTACCCTTCTGATGTGTTTCTTCGTACTTCTATTCGCCTTTTCTGAAATTGATGCTCAAAAATTTGAAGCGGTCATGGAGTCCTTTCAAGGTTCGGCGGGTATCTTATCCGGTGGTACAACCATTTCGCAGGAAAATCTGATTTTTGAAGCGACACCTGAGGTGACAACTTCTGAAACTTCGCCGGTGACGGAAGATATTCAACAGTTGAAAGAACAGATAGAAGCCTATCTGGAAGACAATAAAGAGAAAAACCAAAATCAGAGCCAAGATAATATTGAACAGGATATTATCGTTGAAATTGATACCAGAGGTTTGATTATCCGATTCCCGGATAAGGCACTATTTGACTCAGGTAAAGCTGATCTGAAGAGAGAATCTATGGACACCTTGGATTTTCTTGGCGGTCTCTTGAATTCTGATGAATTCAACATGATGGCTATTCGGGTAGAAGGTCATACCGATAATGTGCCGATCAATACTTTTCGATTTCCTTCAAACTGGGAATTGTCTACAACCAGAGCGACTAATGTATTGAAATATTTTATTAACGAAGCAAAAATGAATCCGCAAAGACTTGCGGCATCGGGATATGGCGAATATTATCCGATTGAGGATAATGCGACGCGTGAGGGACGTTCCAAAAATAGACGGGTCGACATCGTAATATTAAGTAAACACTTTGAAAGTGTTGAACCAACATCAAATTAGGGGTGATAACAGATGAAGAAAATAATCATAATAGGCGTATCGGTATTGGTTTTATTACTTATTGTCGGTGTTGTGCTCTTTATGTTTGTATTGAATCCAAAGGAAAAGCCGATTGTTTATCAGGAATACGAATTTGGAGAGATGTATACAAACATTGCAGATGAAGGAAAAATACTTAAATTTAGCATGGTTGTTGAATTCACCAATCCAGAAATTCTGGATAAAATCACAGCTAGCAGATCAGAAATCGTTAATAATGTCTATGAATTATTTAGAACAAAGAGTTATGAGACGCTCAATAAATCTAATGGTCAACAGCGCGTCCGCGACGAAATAAGAGATATGTTGATTGAAATGTTAGAATCAGACGGCGAAACCATTACCAACGTTTACTTCTTGCAATTTATAACACAAGGTTAATGTGTACAAAATTATCGTTAAGTCAAGAAGGGGGGTGACGTAATTGTCAGATGTGTTGTCACAAAATGAAATAGACGAGCTGCTGTCCGCGCTGAGTTCCGGAGAGGTAGACGTCAAAGATATCGAAGACGAGAAGAAAGAGAAAAAAGTTAGAAAGTACGACTTCTCACGACCGGATAAATTTGCAAAGGATCAATTACGTACACTTGAAATAATTCATGAGAATTTCTCAAGACTGTTAAATAACTTCCTTTCTGGGTATTTACGTAGTTATATTGAGGTTGACGTATTATCTGTTCAGAGTTTGATCTATAACGAGTTTTCTAACTCTATTGCCAATCCAGCGATTTTAGGTATTGTCAATTTTGAACCTTTGGATGGACAAATCATCATAGATGTGTCTTCGGATATTGCGTTTACTATGATTGAGAGGGTTTTGGGCGGTGTCGGCAGTGGCGGCCTTTCAGAGAATAGACCCCTTACAGAGATTGAAATGACTTTGTTAAGGAACATACTAGTCAAGTTTATCAACTTACTAAAGGAGCCGTGGGGCAATATTATTGAAATTAGCCCTAAGTTGGAGGGCATTGAAACCAACTCACAATTCGCACAAATCGTTTCCCCGAGTGAGTCGATTGCCCTAGTTACTTTCAACTTAAGGATTGGCGAAACAGAGGGCATGATTAATATATGTATTCCGCATTATGTTATTGAACCGATTTTACCAAATTTGAGTTCAAGACTTTGGTTTTCTAACAGCGTGAAGAAAGCAGTTACACCAGAGGAAAAAGATGCACTTGAACACGGTATCACTACGATGGGTGTAGACCTGAAAGCAGTTGTAGGATCCACAAGTGTCACGGTAAAAGAATTTTTGAGTTTAAGAGTAGGGGATGTTGTCGTATTAGACAAATCCGTTGAAGAAGACTTTGAGATATTTGTCGAGGATGAACTGAAATTTACAGGGCGTCCGGGAGCGGCTAATAAGAAAATTGCAATCAAAATCACAAAATCTCTAGAGAAGGGAGATGACTTAGATGCCTGATATGCTTTCGCAAGAAGAAATTGATGCGCTACTTAGTGGTGGTGATGAAGAAAGTGCTGTCACATTGCTAAGCGATGATGATAAGGATATTTTAGGAGAAATAGGAAATATCAGTATGGGAACAGCGGCAACGACACTGTTCACATTATTAGGTCAAAAGGTTACGATTACGACACCACGTGTATCGGAAACCGACATGGAACAATTGTCAAATGACTTGATAGATCCTTGTGTATTGATTAATATTAAATACATTGAGGGGATTCAAGGTTTGAATATGTTAGTCCTTCATGAAAAAGACGTTAAGATTATAACGGATTTAATGATGGGCGGAGATGGTACCAATATTGCTGAGGACTTGACTGACTTGCATTTAAGTGCAATTAGTGAGGCAATGAATCAGATGATCGGTTCATCCTCAACATCACTTTCGGAAATGTTAGCTAAAAAAATTGACATTTCACCACCGGAAGCGATTTATGAAAGTATTAGCGACATTGATTTAACGATTCTGGGATTAACGCCTGGTGAACACCTTGTGAAGACTTCGTTTAATTTGACGGTAGGCGATTTGATCGACAGTGAAATTATGCAGATTCTGCCGCTGGATGTTAGTAGACAGTTGGTCGACAGTTTGATGAGTGCTTCAGGCGCGATGGCAGTTGACACTATTGACGAGCCAGAACCACAACCAGCGCCTCCGGAACCGCAACCAATGATGCAACAACCTATGTACCAACAGCCTCAGATGCAACAGGCACCACCGCAGATGGCATATCAAATGCCACCGCAAGGCGCGTATCAGCAGCCACAAATGCCACCACCTGGTTATGGACAGCCAATGCAGCAACCTGCATATCAAAATCCAGTGAATGTTCAAGCATTCCAATATGAGAATTTTGATGCTTCCCAGGGAATGAGCTTTGGAGCTGATATAGGTTTGATTAAAGACGTTCCTTTGGAAATTACAGTTGAATTGGGACGTACGTCGAAACAAATTTCAGAAATTCTGGACTTTGGTGTAGGCACAGTAATCGAACTGGATAGATTAGTTGGGGAGTCTCTCGATATCTTAGCCAACGGTAAGAAAATTGCTAAAGGCGAAGTTGTCGTAGTTGATGAAAATTATGGTATTAGAATTACAGATATTATAGTACCAGAAAAAAGAATGAATAATATGTAACAGCTACAAGGAGGAAATGTAATGGCAAACGGTATTTTAATCGTGGATGATGCTGCGTTCATGAGAATGATGATTCGCGATGTTTTAACAAAGAACGGCTTTGAAATTGTTGGAGAAGCTGAAAATGGTCAAAAGGCAATTGAAAAGTATAAAGAATTATCACCGGAATTAGTAATCATGGATATTACGATGCCAGAGGTCGATGGTATTCAAGCAGTAAAAGAAATCAAGAAAATTGATGCAGGCGCAAAAGTTATTATGTGTTCAGCTATGGGCCAGCAGGCAATGGTAATTGAAGCGATTCAAGCTGGGGCAAAAGACTTTATTGTTAAGCCATTCCAAGCAGATAGAGTAGTAGAAGCGGTCAAAAAAGTTTTGGGATAATGGACTGGTAATTATCCCATGACTTCTACATTTGATTATTATGATTATCTTGTGAACATTATTATCATTGTCGCCTTTTTAGGCGCACTCTATCTTGGTGGAAAATTATTAACCCAAAAAGGTTTGAAAAAAGTTAGCGGTAGGAAGATGGAAATTATTGAACGTATTCCATTGGGTACTGACCGCTATCTTTTGATGTTTAAAGTTAAGGATAAGATTTATATTGTCATGGTTCACAGGAATGGTTCTGAACTAATAGATGCCATTCCGGCAGATAGCTTTGATGATGAAGTTGAAAATGTGTCTCGAGAAAACAGCCAGTTTGCTGAAATCTTGAGCAAGTTTTCAGAGCTGAAGAAAAACAAGTAAGGGATGAAGTTAAGTGAAGAATAGAAGATTAATCAGTAAAATACTCGTTGTATCTATCGTACTGACACTGCTACTCAGCATTGGTGCTTTTTGCGAAACGACTGAAGGGATAGCGAATACAGGCATTCCTTCTATCAATTTAAGCATTGGTGATGAGGCTTCAGACAACGGAGGTGTCGTTACCAGCGTTCAGATTATTTTACTGCTGACGATCTTGACGATTGCACCATCTATACTTTTGATGATGACGTGTTTTACGAGAATTATCATTGTTTTCTCCTTTGTGCGGCGTTCGCTTTCTCTTCAAACAATACCACCGAATCAGGTAATAATAGGTCTTGCCTTATTTTTAACGTTCTTTATTATGGCACCAACGTTTAGTGAAATAAAAGAAAATGCATACGATCCATTTGTTGCGGGAGAGATTGATCAGACAGTGGCTTATGAAGCGGCCGTAGAGCCACTTCGCGAGTTTATGTTACGTCAGGTCCGTACCAAGGACTTAAAATTGTTTGTTGATATTTCAGGACAGGGCTCTCTTGAGGCTTATGAGGATATTCCATTACCTGTTTTAATTCCGGCCTTTATTATTAGTGAGATAAAGACTGGATTTGAAATAGGATTTTTGTTATTCATTCCATTCATTGTAATCGATATGATTACAGCCAGTACTTTAATGGCGTTAGGAATGATGATGTTGCCTCCAGTAATGATTTCTTTACCGTTTAAGATTTTACTCTTTATTATGGTGGATGGTTGGAATCTCATTATTGAGAAGTTGATTATGACGATAAGGTAGGTGCTGGGTTATGAGCGAAGGATTATTCATTGATGTTTTCAGTGAAGCGATTCGAACAATATTATTTCTATCATCACCCATGCTTCTTAGCGCCTTGTTGGTAGGTCTAATCATTGCGGTGTTTCAAGCGACAACGCAAATACAGGAGGCGACGCTAGCCTTTGTGCCAAAGCTGATTGTCATATTTTTGGTATTGATGATGGCAGGACCTTGGATTATGCAATCGCTATTCGAATTTACAATGAGTATTTTTGATAAAATTGACTTGATTGTCCGGTAGGTGATGACCATGAATTTTTCGGATTACCTCATTTTAATGGGACTTATTTTCACACGCTTCTCAGGACTCTTCGCATTATTACCGGTATTCAGCAGCAAAAACATCCCTTGGCAAATAAAGGCAGCTGTATTGATTTTTATTTCAATGGCGGTGATGCCAATTGTTTCATTGTCAACTTCAGTTGCGATTACGAGCTTCATGGATTTGGCCTATCATTTGGTGATTGAATTTATTATTGGTTTGTCTTTTGGCCTGGTTATTGAACTGTTTTTATCATCGCTTTATTTGGCCGGAGGACTGCTGGATCGAAATATTGGTTTTTCTATGGTAAATGTTATCAGTCCGACAGATCAATCCAGTATGCCGGTATCAGCCAATCTGTATTATATTTTTGCCATGATGATTTTTCTGTTCACCGATGGTCATCATATTGTTATTCAGGCTTTGATAGAAAGTTTGAAAACCATTCCCATCGGCGGCGATGTCATCAATATTATTATGGTGATGGATTTTACCGAAATCATCAGTCAGGCATTCATATTGGGTGTACGTATGGCAGCACCATTTATTATTACCATTATGGTAGCGAACATTATTTTAGGAATGCTTTCAAAGGCAATGCCGGGCATGAACGTTTTCATGATTGGCATGCCATTTAAGATTTTCGTGGGCTTGGCGCTTTTTTCATTAATCATGCCAGCTTATTACAATACGTTTATTGAATTGTATAAATTGATCTACAATTATTTGTACGATATGGTCTACAACTATTTGTAAGGAATGGGTATGGAACATTTAATATTTAATCTGCAACTGTTTTCAGAAGAAAAAACTGAACAGCCTACCGCTAAGAAAAAACGTGAGTCGCGTGAAAAGGGACAGGTTGTCACTAGCAAGGACTTAGGTTCAGCTTTTGCGATTTTAGCGGTGTTTGTATTTATTAACATCTTTAAAAGGGATGCTGTGACTCAGTTGCGTGTATTCATGATTCGTTTGTATCGGGACAATTCTATGGATATTGATGCGGTTTTTGATCCGGTCAATATGATGTCATTGCTCGGTGAGACGGGTATGGTGATATTAAGGATTGCACTGCCAATTGTTTTGGTAGCGCTTGTTATTGGTTTATTGTTTTCCTATTTACAGGTAGGTGTTTTATTTACACTGGAGCCTATCAAGTTTAAATTGGATAAGATTAGTCCAATCAAAGGCTTCAAACGGCTTTTTTCCATGAGAACCTTGGTGGAATTTGCCAAAGCAGTTGTAAAGGGAACGATTTTGTTATACGTTGCCTATTCATATGTTATTGGAAGAATTAATGTATTTTACGAAAGCTTGGATTATTCCCTTGAAGGTATTGCATATCTTCTATGGGATATAACATTCAATATAGTCGTACGCTGTGCACTATTGCTTTTTGTCATAGGTGTCTTTGATTTCATTTACAAAAAATGGCAGAACAATAAAGACAACATGATGACAAAACAAGAGATTAAAGATGAATACAAACAATCAGAGGGTGACCCTCTGGTAAAGTCTAAAATAAAGCAGAAACAAAGAGAGATATCCATGAGTCGGATGATGCAAGATGTGCCTAAGGCCGATGTCATCATTACGAATCCAACCCATTATGCGGTTGCAGTAAAGTATGACGTTGCTCGTGGTGATGCACCGTATGTGATTGCCAAGGGACAGAACTTGATAGCGACAAACATTAAGCGCGTCGCTACGGAAAATGAAGTGCCTATTATTGAAAACAAACCATTGGCGCGTGCACTGTTCGCTCAGGTGGAAATTGGGGAGTTCATTCCGTCGGATCTTTACGAAGCGACGGCAGAGGTATTGGCTTACGTTTACAAATTGAGGAATAACGGTTAAAGGTGGTCTAACACATGAAATTCGGGGACATTTTAGTAGCATTATTAGTTATAGGCATTATCCTTTTGATGATTATTCCGGTGAATCTGGGGATACTTGACTTTTTCTTAAGTATCAATATTTCACTGGCAATGCTGATTTTGCTTATCTCTATGTTCAATACGGAAGCATTGGAATTTTCTGTCTTCCCATCATTACTTCTTATTACGACCTTATTTCGATTGTCCTTAAACATTTCGACAACAAGAGCGATCTTAAGTAAAGGACAAGCAGGTGCGGTAATTCAAGCATTTGGTGATTTTGTTATTGGTGGTAATGCCGTTGTCGGTTTTATCATTTTCATTATCATCATCATCATTCAGTTTCTTGTCATCACAAAAGGTTCTGAAAGGGTTTCCGAAGTTGCTGCACGTTTTACATTGGATGCGATGCCGGGTAAACAAATGGCGATTGACGCCGATTTGAACTCGGGACTCATCACTGAAAACGAAGCTAGGGAAAGACGTCAAAAGATTCAAAGAGAATCTGACTTTTATGGTTCCATGGATGGTGCCAGCAAATTCGTAAAGGGCGATGCCATTGCCGGCATCATCATTACGGTCATCAATATACTAGCGGGTTTTGCCATTGGTATGGTAAGTCTCGATTTAAGTTTTCAAGAAGCATTGCGTCGTTACACCCTATTGACGGTAGGCGATGGTCTGGTGAGCCAGATTCCGGCGCTGATGATTTCGGTTGCAACGGGTATTGTTGTAACCCGTGCAGCATCAGATTCAAACTTAGGTCATGATGTATTGAATCAGCTCTTTAAGCAGCCTAAGGTTATGTTTATTTTGGCAGGGGTTTTGTCGGGTTTAGGCCTTTTAACACCACTTCCAACAGTGCCGTTAACTTCTCTTGGTCTATTTTTCTCATACCTGGGCTATTTGTTCAGAAGAGAAGTCAAGGAGGCCATTGCACGGGATGAAAGCGCTGCAGCTACTGCAAGTGGTGCTGAATCAACACCAGCTGAAGATCTAAGGAAGCCTGAAAACATCATTCCATTATTACAAGTTGATCCAATCGAGCTTGAGTTCGGCTATGGCATCATTCCTTTAGCCGATCCAAATCAAGGTGGGGATTTGTTCGATCGATTGATTATGATTCGTAGACAAGTCGCGCTGGAACTTGGCGTAGTTGTGCCTATGATCCGTCTACGTGACAATATCCAATTAGAGTCCAACGAATATGTTATTAAAGTAAAAGGTTCTGAAGTAGCTCATGGTCAGATTATGTTTGACCATTATATGGCTATGAATCCGGGCACAGCAGAAGGAGATATCGAAGGTATCGAGACTGTTGAACCGGCTTTTGGATTGCCTGCGCTTTGGATTACCAGCGACAAGAGAGAATCAGCAGAAATACTGGGCTACACGGTTGTCGATTCGTCATCGATCATTTCTACCCATTTGACGGAGGTTATTAAACGCCATACCAGCGAACTGTTGACACGACAAGACGTTAAGAATCTAATTGACAATGTTAAAGAATCACATGAAACCTTGGTTGGTGAGTTGATTCCATCGATGATGTCTATAGGTGAGGTACAGAAAGTACTTTCCAACTTATTGGATGAGGGTGTCTCTATTAGAGACTTAGCGACAATTCTTGAAATTCTTGCAGATTATGCTCGTGTGACTCGAGATGTTAATATACTCACTGAATATGTTCGACAGGGATTGAAGCGTCAGATTTCAACCATGCTATTTTCTTCTAGACGTGGCAAGGTGGTTACCTTGGAACAGGGTCTTGAAAGCCACTTGATGGAATCCATTCAACAATCGGATGCAGGATCATATCTATCGATCGACCCTGTGACCAGCCAAAATATGATGAATAGCTTGGCTACTCAGATCCAGAAGCTTGTTTCATTGGGTGAACAACCCATTGTTGTCACCGCACCAATTGTGAGATACTATTTTAAGAAAATTACGGAGCAAATTATACCAGATTTAATCGTATTATCATATAATGAAATAGAGGCAGATATTGAAATACAATCAATTGGGATGGTGAGCGTTTAATGAATGTAAAACGATATATTGTAAAAGACGTCAATGAGGCGATGATAAAAATAAAAAATGAGCTGGGAAGAGATGCTGTTATTCTCAATACACGGAAGATAAAAAGTCCGGGTTTTTTCGGCTTGTTCAAACGATCTTTGATTGAAGTTGTAGCTGCTATCGATGAGGAACAAATAACAACGAAAACGCCAGATTTAAGTGAAAATGAAATCCAGCAGTTAAGGGATGAGTTGAAAAAAGTTGTTGAAGAGCGACATGCAGCTCAGGTAGTGGAACAGGAAAAGGTGGAAACCGCTGTACCTGAAAAGAAGGAGATTGAGGAATTGAAGGAAATGGTGATGGCCCTTTCCGATAAGGTCAATAACCAAGTGGTAGCTGCACCATTACCAAACACGCATCCTAGCCACCCTGCTGGTGCATCAGAAGATCGTCTTGAAGCTTTATTAAAGAATAAAGATTTAAGTGCTGAAAGTATCAATAGAATTCGACAGATTCTTAAGGGTCGATTGAATATGGACGAAAGCAACGATCAATCCATATTGAATACGGTGCGTTTGATTGTGAAAGAAATATTGGATGAGCCTTATACGATTGATGAGGGCATTAACGATAAGAAAGTTATTTTATTTGTAGGACCTACCGGCGTTGGAAAAACAACGACGCTGGCTAAGTTAGCTGCACGGTTATCTCTGATTAATAATAAGACAGTAGGTCTGATTACGGCAGATACTTACCGGATTGCCGCTGTGGATCAATTGAAAACCTATTCAGAAATACTGGGCTTGCCACTCAAGGTGATTTACGAGCCAGAAGAGATCAAGGATGCGCTTAATCGATACAAAGACAAGGACTGTATTTTGATTGATACGGCAGGTAGGAGCCATAAAAGTGAAGAATTGCTTCACGATTTAAAGGGAATCCTTACATACGTTGAAAATCCAGAGATTTTTTTAGTTATTAGCATGACAACGGGGTATAAAGATATCAAGAGCATTATTGATTCATATAAATTCTTGGATGATTACAAACTACTTTTAACAAAATTGGATGAGACCAGTTCTTTTGGTAATGTTTTAAACATCAAACTTGAGACTGGGAAGTCGCTTTCTTACTTCACTATCGGTCAAAGTGTACCAGATGATATTGAAGTAGCGAACACAGATAAAATAGCGAATTATATAGTAGGTGAATGATATGGATCAAGCTCAGAAA
Organism: Clostridia bacterium; assembly: GCA_016938815.1. Classification (GTDB taxonomy): domain Bacteria; phylum Bacillota; class Clostridia; order Peptostreptococcales; family Acidaminobacteraceae; genus JAFGTX01. The sequence goes on from JAFGTX010000092.1 coordinate 22,566, forward strand.
TTACGGGACATCGTAAAAGATGTAAGAGAAGAAGCGGTAAATAGCACATATACTAAAGATTCGCATGTTATTACGGTTTCAAGTGGTAAGGGTGGCGTTGGCAAAACGAACTTTACGGTTAATCTTGGCATTGCACTATCCAAGCAAGGTAAGCGGGTCACCATTATTGATGCGGATTTAGGTCTTGCTAATGTCGATGTTATTTTAGGGATTATTCCTAAATACACCTTGTCACATATCGTTAAGAATGAGAAAAGCATCGAAGAGATTATGATCGAAGGTCCTTATGGATTAAAGGTAATCAGTGGTGGTTCTGGTATGCTTGATTTGGTTAATTTAAGAGAAGATCAAATTGAAAGTTTGATTCATTCTTTTGATAAACTGAATGAAATATCAGATTATATTTTGATCGATACAGGTGCAGGACTTAGTAAGTCGGTACTTTCCTTCATAAAAGCAGCTTCGGATGTTGTGGTTGTCATTACTCCCGATCCAACTTCTATCACGGATGCTTATGCACTCATCAAGAATATTTCAGAGGAAGAAAAGCACATTAATTTAGTAATCAATCGTGTAGAATCTTCGAAAGAGGGTGCAGAAGTTTTTGGTAAGTTGGAGCGCGCTGCTAAGAAATTTTTAGAAATTAAGTTGAACAATTTGGGGTATGTTTATGAGGATAACAATGTTAAGAAGTCTGTTCGATCTCAACGACCGTTTTGTCTGGAGTATCCTAATTCAATTGCGACAAAGGGCATTGAATTGATTGCTTATAATCTGGTCAATAAGGAGAATAAGGCGGCAAGTGTTAACAAGTTCTCTTTGTTCATCAATAAATTGTTTAGATAGATACAAAGGGGTTGATCAAAATTACTCTTTTAAAAAGTTTAGCAGATGGTGAATCGGTGGAATTATCCATCATTCGAAATGATGAAGTTAAAAAATTTAAGAGTAATGTCTATAGAGTATTAAGTGACGATGAAGCGTTGTTGTCTGCACCTTTGGAGAAAGGTATGTTATACCCGATTAGACCTGGAGAAAATATTTTGATTTCTTTTAGCAAGGACAATACAGGCATTTATGATTTTTATGCTGATATTGTTGCGAGAAAGAAAGCAGGGGCTCTCTCTGCGATTATTATTAGAAAAACCAGTGATATTCAGAAGACACAGCGTCGTCACTATTTTAGATTTTCTTTTGTAGGTGCCTTTCATATTTTAAAAGAGACTCTCAAAAAAGAGGGAGTTGAGGACCTAAAAGAGAAGTATAAAGATAACGATGACATTATTGTAGAAGGTGAAGAGAAAGTTTACGAAGACATGGATGGTCGAGATATTAGTGGTGGCGGTTTCAGAGCGATTTCTAAGGAAAATTATAAATCTGGAGATGTTGTGGAAGGTTACGTTAAGCTCGATAATAAGCCCATAGCGTTCAAGGCGGAAGTCATTAGGAGTCAATTGATTGAAGGACCATATCCTAAATACGATATTGCCTTTAAATTTGTTGAAATAGATAATCACGCTAGAGCGGAAATTATTTCATTTATTTTCAAGAAAGAGAGAAAGACAAGAAATAAGGAGAAATAAGGAGATGGTAAAGTCATGAAAATCAAAGTGCTGATTGTCGACGATTCAGCATTTATGCGCAAAGTGCTTACTGATATAATCAACGACTCCGATACAATGGAGGTTGTAGGCGCGGCAAAAAATGGTGAAGATGCCATCGAGAAAATCCGCAATCTAAAACCGGACGTTGTTACGATGGATGTTGAAATGCCGGTTATGGACGGTTTGACTGCTTTGGAACGAATTATGGCAGAAACGCCACTTCCAGTTGTTATGTTGAGCAGTTACACCAAAGAAGGCGCAGATGCAACTTTAAGAGCGTTGGAACTGGGTGCAATTGATTTTATATCAAAACCAAGCAGCATTTTTAAAGTGAACACAGAAGACATTATCAAGGAAATCAATGAAAAAGTAACGATTGCGTCAAAAGCAAAATTCCGTTCCAAAACTATGAAGATTACGCCTAGACCTGTTGAACAAAAGGTGGAAAGGCCGTCATCAGAGCGTAGTAGACGCCGTGGCACGCGCATTGATAAGGTGATTGCTATCGGAACTTCTACAGGGGGGCCTAAGGCACTTCAGGAAGTGGTGCCGAAATTGCCGGGTGATTTGAACGCCAGTGTTATTATCGTCCAGCATATGCCGCCGAAATTCACAAAGTCTTTGGCTGAAAGATTGGATAGTATGTCAGAATTTTCCGTCAAAGAAGCTGAGGACCGAGAAATGTTGAAACCTGGGTTTGCCTATATCGCTCCAGGGGATCAGCATTTAAAACTCAAAAAAATCGGTACGGATTATCAGATCATGCTTACAAAGGAACCGCCGGTATCCGGGCACAGGCCTTCTGCGGATGCTATGTTCTATTCGCTGGCCGACTTAGGACTTTTCAATATCATCGGCGTTATCATGACTGGAATGGGTGCTGATGGCGCGAAGGGTCTGGAGCGTATCAAACATGAAACAAATGGATTCATTATAGCCCAAAATGAAGAATCGTGTGTCGTCTATGGCATGCCGAAATCAACAGTTAAATTGGGCGTGGTTGATAAAGAATGTGATTTACTGCAAATATCAAGTGAAATAGTAAAGGCTATGGGGGTGTAATCTTATGGATATGAGTCAATATTTAGAAATTTTCATCGAAGAATCGAAAGAACATTTACAACACATGAATTCAATCTTGTTAGAGTTAGAAAATTCACCGGACAATATTGATCTTCTAAATGAAATTTTCAGAATTGCACATACAATCAAAGGTATGTCGGGTACAATGGGATTCAATAAACTAGCAAATTTAACACATGAGATGGAAAATGTTCTACATTTGGTAAGAAACAGGGAAATCGAAGTAACAGAAGGCATTATTGATATTTTGTTTGAATGTTTCGATGGTCTTGAAGAGTATATCAACACTTTGATTGAAACAGGTGCAGAAGGTAATCGTGATACAACAGACTTAGTCAATCGGTTGAAGTTGATTGTTGAAAACAAAGGATTTGTTACAGGTGGTCAAGTTGCTGAAACGGTTGTGAAAACAGTAGAAAAGCCAGCTGAAACCGTTACTAGTGATTCTGAATTTGTGATCGATGTCAATGAAAACATTGAGGAAATCGTAAAGAAGGCCAGCCAAGAAGGCCTAATCCCTCTGAAAGTGAAAGTTGTGCTTCAAGCCGATTCTATGCTTAAGGCAGCAAGAGCCTTTATCGTGTTCAATACTCTTGAGGAATTCGGTGAAATTTTGAAATCGCACCCAATTACTGAAGAGATTGAAGATGAAAAATTCGACGATAGTTTTGAATTGATTTATGTTTCTAAATTAGATGCCTTGACAACTAAAAATGAGATTGAAAAAATATCTGAAATCGAAAAAGCCATCGTAGAAGAAATTCATCTTGATCTTCAAGAAAATGTTGCATTACCTGCTGAGGACATCGAGGTTGTTGACACAACCGTTGAAGAAAAAATCGTGGTGGCGGCGACGCCTAAAAAAGTGGCACCAGCGGCTGCATCAAAAGCAGATGCTCAAGATTCAGCACAACAAAAGTCAAAAACAACGGCTAAAACCGTTCGTGTCGACATTGAGCGTTTAGATACGTTGATGAACTTGGTCAGTGAGCTGATCATCATCAAAACAAGACTTGAAGATTCAGATCAGTCTGGCGTTCAAAACAGCCACGATGCGATTGAATATTTGGAACGCATTACAACCAGTCTACATGACGCGGTTATGAAAGTTAGAATGGTACCAGTAGAGCGTGTATTCAACAGATTCCCAAGAATGGTAAGAGACTTGTCTAAAGATCTTGGCAAGGGTATCAAGTTGTTCATGTCTGGTGAGGAAACTGAAGTTGATAGAACGGTTATCGACGAAATCGCAGATCCACTTATTCACTTGATCAGAAACTCGATCGACCATGGTATTGAATCACCAGAAGTTCGTCTTTCAAAAGGCAAAGATGAAGCGGGCTCTGTATACCTTAGAGCTTATCCAGATGGCAATACCGTTTGTATCGAAGTAGAGGATAACGGTAATGGCATCGATGAAAATATCATTGCAACCAAAGCTATCGAAAAAGGCATCGTATCTGATTCAGAAGTTGATATGATGAATCAAAAAGAGCTGATTAACCTATTATTTAGACCTGGTTTCAGTACCGCGGAAAAAATCACCGACCTTTCTGGTAGAGGTGTAGGTTTGGACGTGGTTAAGACTAAGATCGAATCTTTAAATGGTACGGTTGAAGTGGATAGTGTTTTAGGTGAAGGTAGTAAATTTACCATCAGATTACCGTTGACACTTGCGATTATCCAAGCTTTGATGGTTAATCTTGGACACGAAAAATATGCATTGCCGCTTAATAACATCAAAGAAATCACGACGATTCAAGAGTCTTCAATCAGTTTGGTTCAAAATCAGGAAGTCGTGCTTTATAGAAATAAAACGTTGCCTATTATCCGCTTAAACGAAGTGCTCGATGTTCAATATGATGAAGAACGCGTACGTAAAGAGGAAATGATTGTCGTTGTCGTAAGAAAAGGTGATCAAGAAGCCGGTATCGTTGTAGACAGTTTGATTGGCCAACAAGAAATTGTAATCAAGTCTCTTGGTAGATATTTGACGGGTATTAAAGTCATTGCAGGTGCTACAATTCTTGGTAATGGTTCAGTTGCCCTAATTATTGATCCGAACCAATTGTTCTAGTGAGAGGAGATGTTGATATGAGCACAATAAGAGAATACGTAATATTTAAATTGGCCGGTGAGCACTATGGTATTGATATCGGAAACGTGGAAAACATTGAGAAACCTTTCGCCATTACCCGAGTACCTTATACAGAGAATTATATTGTAGGCGTAGTCAACCTTAGAGGTAATGTCATTCCGGTGATTGATCTCAGGAAAAGATTTGGCTTGGATAAGAAGGATTTTGACGAAGAAACGAGAATTATTATAGTAAGCGTAAATGAATTGAACATTGGTATGGTTGTTGATTCATCATCCGAAGTGCTTCAATTGGATCGTGAAAATGTGGATGCGGCGCCTTCTATTAGCAATAAATCTTCAACGAATTTTGTGAAGGAGATTGGTAAAAACGATGGTCGTATCATCATGTTGATTGATTTAAAGAAAGTGCTAGGTGTTGAAGAACTAGAATTAGATTAATCTAGGAG
>JAFGTX010000436.1 GCA_016938815.1 Clostridia bacterium
CATTAGTGTCCATTAAACTTTAAAATTGATTCTTATAATATACTGAATTTATGCAAGATATATTAAAAAAGGCATGTCCACGATTTGAATCCATACTTTTGAAGACAAAAGTAAATTTAGGATTATGCACACTGGGAAATATGTTTTTGCACAACTCATCGAATTTCTTCCACAAAAAACATTTCAACGAATCGTTATGAAATACCGGGGAGACAAATACATCAAATCGTTCAGTTGCTGGAACCAGCTTCTGATCATGATGTATGGTCAGTTGTCCGGTAGTGCAAGCCTTAGAGAGCTTGTCTGCATAGTTACTGCACATGCGCCGAAGTCTTACCACCTTGGGTTCGGTAAATCCGTGATAACACGAAGCAATCTTTCCAAGGCAAATGCGAACAGGAACAGCAAGATTTTTGAGGAATTTGCATATAAGATGATAGCTGTCGCTCAGGGAAAACGTATTACCAAAGAATTTGAAATTGCCGGCAGATTCTATGCTTTCGATTCCACAACGATTGATCTGTGTTTGAACCTCTTCTGGTGGGCAAGCTTTCGAAAGACAAAAGGTGGTATCAAGGTACATACCCTCTATGATGTTGTTACCCAAATCCCAGCCTTTATTCACATTACTGAAGCCAAAGTCCATGACATGAATGCCATGGATGAGATTCCTTACGAGGCGAATGCATATTATATTTTTGACAGGGGATACTTTGACCTCGCAAGGCTCTTTACCATTAATTGTATTGGATCCAACTTTGTAATAAGGGAAAGAGGACAACTTCAATATGAAATTATTGAGGGGGAAGATCTTCTTGAAAGCCCTGATAACATTCTCTACGACCAGACGATACGGCTTACGGGACAGCAGACAAAGGGAAAATATCCCGTCTTGCTCCGGCGTGTCGGCTATTACTCTACAGAACACCAAAGAACCTTCACTTACCTTACCAATAATTTTGAAATCAGCGCAGGACATATTGCGCTGCTTTATAAAAACAGATGGCAAGTGGAACTTTTCTTTAAGTGGATTAAGCAACATTTGCATGTGAGGTCTTTCTGGGGTGTAACCGAAAACGCAGTCAGAATCCAAATTTTCTCGGCAATTACAGCCTATTGTCTTGTTGCCATTATTGAGCATGACCTCCAGCTTAATCGAAGCACTTTTGATGTGCTTCGCATCCTCTGCATGTCCCTCTTCGACAAAACCCCGATCAGGGAACTCTTCGAAAGGCCAGAATATGTAAATGATGTAGCTGAAAATGGACATGTTCAATTATGCTTTAACTTTTAGTGGACACTAATGA
>JAFGTX010000437.1 GCA_016938815.1 Clostridia bacterium
ATAAAAAAACACCTCCTACCTGGTAGCCACGGCAAGAGGTGAAATCTGATTGTTTAACTAATCTTTCTTATAAAATTCGCATTCATACCCATCGGCATCAAGGATGAGTCCCTTCGCCCAGGGAGAAACTTTACTCATCTGCTGACATACCATATCAAGTGACATGCTAGGATCTGCTTCAATAATAACTTCATCATGTACATGAGCCACAATGCGACAAGTGCTTAGGGTCTGCATGGCAACCATCAAAATATCACGAGAGATTGCCTGTACAATATTTTCTACAAATTTAGGTCCATAACTTTCAAGTCGATCCCATTTCTTTGTAGCACCGACACCTTCGTAAGTAACTGATTCACCACCGAAGATGTTTTCACCCATCTGAGGTTTAACATAGGCAAGCTGCCTACCGGAAGGAAGAATGATAAAGAGCATTCCACTCCTGTAGTGAAACTTAATATTTTGTGTTTCTTGAAGCCTTTTTTCCTTGATGCACTTCTTAGCTGCTCTATCCACATCCCACCAAAATTTTACGATGTATGGATTTGCCTGCCTCCATGCATTAACAAGAGGTTTTAGTTCTTCTTCCTCAAGACCCATCTCAAGTGCACCCATCGCCTTTAGAGCACCTACTGATCCACCATATCCAAGGGCCAGTTCTGCGATCTTACCTTTCTGCCTTAAATGACCGTTCACACCATGCTTTTCTACAGGGACATTAAACATCTGTGATGCGGATGCACAGTAAATATCACCGCCATTTGCGAATACTTCGTTTCTCCATTCTTCGCCCGCAAGCCATGACAGCACACGAGCCTCAATGGCAGAAAAGTCGGCAACAATAAACTTACAGCCAACTTTTGGAACAAAAGCCGTTCTAATAAGCTGCGAAAGTGTATCTGGAATATCTTCATAGAGCATTTCAAGTGCTTGAAAATTCCCACTTTTTACTATGCCTCGAGCCTCTTTTAAATCCGATATATGGTTTTGAGGTAGGTTCTGCAGTTGCACAAGCCTTCCAGCAAAGCGACCGGTTCTGTTCGCTCCGTAAAATTGAAACATTCCTCTGGCTCTTGAGTCTGCACACACTGCATTCTCCATCGCTGCATATTTCTTTACTGACGATTTTGCCAGTTGCTGACGGAGCTTAAGCACTTCAGCCAAATGCTCCGGTGCATCTTTCAATAGTTCTGCTACGGCCTTTTTACCAAGGGTGTCTGTTTCTAGGCCGTTGCCCGCCAGCCAGTCTTTCATCTGCTGTACTGAATTAGGGTTATCAAGTTCTGTTATTTCCTGCATCTGATTCATCAGCTTGGTGCGGGAAATCTCATCCATAGCGATGGCCTGTTTTACAAAGTCCATATCTACCTTAATGCCGCGATCATTGATTTCCTGGTCGAGATGGTATTCACTCCATATTTCATCCGGTACTGGAAACTTGCGAAACCTCTGTTGTATTTCAATTTCTGTTTCAACATCTCGCTTGTTATACTCCTTAAACCTCTGCCACTTCTCTTCATCATCACCTGGTAGATTACGAGTCCTACCACCATTTGTTTTGGTAGGTGTGCATGGTACGCAAAAATATCTTATAAGGTCTTTACCTTCTATAAGCTTTTGTTTTTCAAGGCCAAGAACCGCGCCAACACCTACTAGTGATAATGCAAGTCCCATATAGGCAGACCATACCATAGAACACTTCCATGATGATGGACTTAGATATTCTCCACAAGGGTGTCCAAGATATCTGGATAGGCAGACGCGTTCAAACTGAGCATTAAACGCCCACTTGGTTACTTCTTTATCTGTTAGGGCATCCAGTATCTTCTGTGGGATCCTTTCACCTTTTGCAAGGTCAACGACTGTAACCTCCCCGCCATCAATAGAATATCCAAAGAGCAGTATTTCAAAGTCATCTGCCTCTACATAACGATAAACACCACTCTTTTGTAAATTTACAGATGAGTAGGTTTCAATATCGATTTCAAGATTCTTCATAGCATGCCTCCATTCATAAAAAAACTGGTGGCAGAGGAAATACCCCCACCACCTTCAAATGGCCATTTCTATTAGGCAAGGAAGTCGTCCTCTGCAAGAGTAGTAAAATCATCTGCTGCTGAACTCTTTCCACCAAGAGGCTCACCATCTTTAATCTTTTGAATGTTGCCAAGTCCGCAAGCCACACCTTTATTTCCGTTGGAATTGAATGCGAAAAAATTCAGAGAAACCCTGGCAAAGCATCCGCTATAAACCTCACCACGATCCATGATTGGCTTTACGCTCTTGTCCACAATCTGTGGAGGGGTTTTACTATTGGCATTGATAAAATAATGGCCCTTATATGCCTCGTCGTCGCGCTCCACATCCCCATCACGCAGAGGAATCTTTATGGCAGCCTTGTTGGGCTTCTTACCACCAAACTTAGAGATGCCTTCTTCAATAGCTGCATCAATGGCGGCATTTACTGCGTTAATGGTTTCCGTATCGTCCTTTGGAATGAGTACGGATACGCTGTATTTTTCAGCACCACCGTTGATGGAAACCGGCTCCCAGCCGTGGAAGTAAGAAAGTCTTGTGTTTACACCTGTAATAACCTTAGTTCTATTCGTATTGTTTTTCATAATGATCAATCCTCCATAATTTCATTAAATTCGTTTTTTGCGTTCGTTACGTTCATAGTCACTCTTTTATCTGAGCTAGGAACAAGCGTTGGCTTTCCCGGTGGTTTGATTATGAGGCCACTGAATATTTCCTCAAATTTGGTTTTACCCATCAGTTTTTGCATCTCCGTCAAAGGAATAAGGCTCTTACGGTAAATGTCCTTATATCCACTTTCTATAGCTTTTTCTGCTACAGCATCTTCATCTTTGTACTTACGAACTGAGCGACCTTCCACAACTTTAAATCCACTCCACTCTTTTCCGTGGTTAACTGCTGCATCTGTGGCATAAG
>JAFGTX010000093.1 GCA_016938815.1 Clostridia bacterium
ATCGAAGGTGTCATCAATACAGCGATGTTAAGTTATGACGGCGATTATGCAGCATAAGGAGAGAGAAGAAAATGAAGAAATTTTTAAGTATATTAATGATTATAGTGACTGTAATAGGCATGCTTTCAGGCTGCAGCAGCACAACTGAGACCAGTAAATCAGCAAAATCAGAAGATGAAGTTGTGACGGTTGAATTGGATGAATCGGCCTATGTGACGGCTGACGGCGATGTATTGACAGCGGACTTGGAAGCCTTGGTTCAAGACGCCATTACTAAGAACTATCCAGATGAAAGCGAAACAGCAACTACAGAGATTGACCTATCGAAAGAGTCAGATGTTGTTAACATTAGAAATGGTGGTACCTATGTATTAACTGGTGAGTTTGATGGTCAGATTTTCGTAGACACAGATGATGAGGACGTGCAGTTGATCCTTGCAGGCGTGACTTTGACAAATGATGACGACGCACCGATCTACATTATGAGTGCTGATGAAGCGACGATCACCCTTAAATCAGGTACGACCAATACGATTGTGAATACCAGCGTCTATATGGAAGACGATGGTACAGATGTAGAAAGAGCTAACGGTGCCATCTACAGTAAGGCAGACTTGGCTATTAACGGAGACGGTAGTCTGGAAATCGTTGCAAATAACAAGACGGCGATTTTAGGTAAGGATGATGTGGTTATTCTTTCGGGACATATCAAGGTTTCGTCAGAGCGTAACGGTATCAAGGGTAAAGATTTACTTTATATTGGCGATGTAGATTTAGAGATTGAATCAGGAAAAGCAGGTTTGAATTCGGAAGTCGTGGTGTATATAGACGGTAGTGAAATCAATATTAACGATAGTTATGAAGGTATTGAATCTTATGATATTATGATTAAAGATGGCCTGGTAAACATTGTGGCATCGGATGATGGTATCAATATTGCAAATCCGGACGAGTCGTCTTCTATGGGTGGCGGTTTCGGTATGCCGGGATCGAATGGTCAAACCTCAACACATGGTCTAAGAATCTATGGTGGTTCTGTGAACATTAACAGTAATGGTGATGGCTTGGATTCCAATGCGAGTATCTGGATGACAGGCGGTCTGGTAACCGTAAGCGGTCCAACCAGTAATGGTAACGGCAGTTTGGATTACGACCAAACCTTTACATTAGATGGTGGTATCTTAATTGCGGTAGGCAGCTTAGGTATGGTACAGACGCCAAGTGACACATCATC
>JAFGTX010000438.1 GCA_016938815.1 Clostridia bacterium
AATGCATATTTCGATACCTATTCAACTAATGCCGATGAATTTACCGACAATGATAATAACTGGACACAGCAGGAGCACTCGGCAAATGATGATCAAATGGCGTTAGACATACATTGGGCATTAAAGGAAATCTATGACTATTTTGATGTAGAACATCGTCTTCAAAGCTTCAATGACAGTAATCACATGATTGACGCTTTTGTCCATTGCGAATTACCAGATGGATTTGGAGGAACGACTAGAGATAATGCAATGTTTCATGAATTTGCTAATGGAGACCAAGTCTTTTTCTTTGGCGATGGTCAGACGATTTTTAAACCTATAGGAGCTCTGGATGCCGTTGCCCATGAATTTTCTCATGCTATAACCCATAATCACACGGGGTGGGCTAACTTAACAACGGTTCGGCGTGCCATACACGAAGGTTTTAGCGATATATGGGGCGTGGTAGTCGAAAATGAAGTAGCCCCTGAAAAGGATCACTGGAAAATAGGAGAAGAAGTGATTGATGTAACTGGTGATGATTGTTTAAGGAATATCCAGTACCCAGAATCATCTACTTCCTACACTCAAATAGCTGATTGTTTCGGTGATACCTGGTACAACGATGGTGGAAATGATGAAGCTTATGAGAAAAGTGGGGTATTGTCGTATTGGTTTTATATTTTATCACAAGGAAAGACAGGTACAAATGATAACGACGATAATTATATAGTTTATAGCCTTGGACTGGATGTTGCTGCTGAAATAGTTCTTGATGGTCAAACAACGGAATTTGCCTCAGTATCAAATTATACTGATGCCAGAGATGCTATGATTGATGCCGCTGATGATATTTTTGGGACCAACTCCTTTCAGTCCCTTCAGGTAGCCAATGCCTGGTATGCGGTTGGCGTTGGTAGTAATCCGGGGCAGGTAACACTTTCGGGGAGCAGTGTAATATGCAATGCAGGCACGGTTATTACGGCCAATAGCTCGCCAACCGGCTCAACCATTAGCTGGACATGCAGCAACAACCTGCAGGTATACAGCGGCGGGAGCACCTCAACACCTACCTTTAAGCCTCTGTATACTACCTCGGGCGGCGACGGTTGGGTGCAGGTCCATTACACCAGCAATGGATATACTGCAGCAGGCCCTAAAAAATATGTAGGTGTAAACCAGCCCTACAGTTACGATCTTCATTTTAGTTTATACACATCGGGCGGTACCCCG
>JAFGTX010000094.1 GCA_016938815.1 Clostridia bacterium
ATCTCCACAATGTCATAAAAGACATCCTCAAAATTGACTTCAAGGGGAATAAATTCATGCTTGGAATCCATCAACACAGTCACATAAAACATATCGGCCGTTGAGACGTTTGACTTTAGCGAATCTTCTAATCCATTTAACATGTGAACACCACCTTACGTCAGTCGAATTACTTATTCATCTTCTACCCTATTGTTTTGGAATAAATCAACAAAACTTACTAAATGCTGATATTCAATACATCCTTCATGCTGTAGACGCCCGGTAGCCTGTTAATCAATACGACAGCACCCTTTACCGCGCCGACACCATAGATGTCAAAATTTTGTGCAATATGGTTAATTTCTATAATTTCATCGGCACCGATAAAACTGATATAGTGTTCACTGGCTAAGCGACCACCTCGCACCGAGTGAATACCCAGCTCCTTCTTCCCTCTTGGTGCGCTATTCGGACTTCGGCCATGTACCACATCATATGCCGTTTTACTCCCTGATTCCAAAGCTTCAACAATTAAGTGGCTGGTACCACTTGGCGCGTCCAGCTTGTTTCGGTCGTGTTTTTCAACCAATTCTATGTCATAACCATCCGAAAGCAAACCAGACGCTACTTCTAATAAGTAAAGCAGGACCGTCACCCCAAAAGAGGTATTATGTGAAAAAAGAATAGGTAGTTCTTTGCCTAGTGCCATCACCTGATCAACTTGAGCTGCATCCAGTCCAGTTGTGCCCATGACCAAAGGTTTTTTTACCGCTTTCGCATACTCAAGTACCAACGTCACATTGGTGGCTACCGAAAAATCTATGATCACGTCATAGTCTTCGCTTACCATGTCAAAAGATCCATAGACCGGATAGGTATAACGCCCCTGATCACCTGATCGGCTCACACCAGCTACAATTTCATGTTCTGCCGGAAGGCGTCTTGAAATTGCCTCGCCCATTCTACCGTTACAACCACTTAATAGTATCTTCATAAGCCACCTCTACTTGTTTTTAAATGTAGGTGCTTCCTTGTTCAAAAAAGCACGCATAGCTTCTTTTTGATCCTCAGTTGAAAAGCACAGGCCAAACATCGCCGCTTCAATCGCGCCACCTGTCTCTATGTCGGTTTCCAGACCCGCATCGATGGCACGCTTGGATAATCTGACTGCAATCTGACCATTACGATTGATTTGAGCCGCCATCGTCAACGCTTCTTCTAGTAAGATTTCAGGTGTCGTAACCTTATTAACCAATCCAATAGAGACTGCTTCCGCAGCTGTAATCATCGTCGCCGTAAAGATAATCTCTTTGGCCTTTGCCACACCAACCAATTTGGCAAGTCGCTGAGTACCGCCAAAGCCCGGTGTAATACCCAGGCCAACTTCCGGTTGTCCAAACTTGGCTTTGTCACTGGCAATACGGATGTCGCACGCCATAGCCAGTTCGCAGCCACCACCCAGTGCAAAACCATTAACAGCTGCAATAGTCGGTTGTGGTAGCGTCTCCAGCTTTCTGAAAACCTTGAGTCCAAATTCCCCCCACGCTTTACCTTCCATACCGTTAAGCACAGACATCTCACCAATATCCGCACCCGCTACAAAAGATTTTCCTTCACCGGTAAAAATAACAGAATAGATGCTGTCGTCCTCTTTAATATGATCAATAAGCGCGTCCAGTTCTTTTATCAAAGCTAGATTAAGTGCATTAAGGGCACTTGGTCTTGAGATTGTCACGATCAATGTTTTTTCTTGCTTTTCTGTCTTTAAAAATTCATAAGTCACTTAAATCACCTCATATAGATATATACATCACATTATACCAAATCTAACAAGAAAGTGCCTATAAAATAGAATCTATTTTCATAGGCACTTGCATATAAATTCATTAGAGTTTTTCGCTGAAAAAGTTTGCCATGTGGCAAATGGTGTTTTCCGTCATATCCTCTTGGAACAGGGGAATTTCAAAAATATGATCGGCTTGAATGCCTTCCTTGATCTCTTTAAGGTACTCTCTTTCCTTGAGTTTCTTATGACGCCAAAATTCATCTTCAGCCGCTTCCGGCAATATCTTGTTGACCACCAGTGTGGATACCTTAATCTTGTAATGACGTAGTAACTCTACCGCTTTTTTTGTCTCTTGAATCGGCATCCGCTCTGCATTAAGAACGAAGGCAAATTCCAATTGATCCTCATCCATCATGATGCGTCTCGCTTTTTCCAAGTTTTCCTTACGTCGAGAAAGAATCGTCAAAATAGGGTCCTCTTCCTCACGGTTTCTGCCAATCATGTTTTTCAAAGAAATGGTTTTCTTGCGTTTGCTCATCAGGCTTTCAATCCAACCGCCCAGTAACTCCGGCAAAGACAGCAAACGAACCGTATGACCTGTTGGTGCCGTATCAAAGACGATACGGTCAAAGCTTTCGTTTTCATCAATGATCAAAGTGACCATCTTATCAAAAAGTGCCGACTCATGACTGCCCGGTGACACAATCGCCGCGTCCAATTGCTTATTCAAGTCCTCCATAATGATTGGACTCATAATCTTTTTCAAGTCCATCCGTACTTTATTGATGTAAAGCCGACTCTCTTCTTCCGGGTTGATTTCAATGCCATAAAGGTTTTCTGAAAGCAGCTTGACTTCCGAACCAATAGGCTCGCTAAATAAATCCGATATAGAATGGGCAGGGTCTGTGGATACAAGGAGTGTCTTTAAACCCTTTTGACTGAGCCCAATGGCATATGCTGTAGAGCAGCTGGTCTTACCAACGCCGCCTTTACCTCCAAAAAAAATGATTTTTCCCATGGTCTTATTCTCCCTTATCACGGATCCATATCCAGTTTTGCGCCTTTTTCTTCCCAAATAGACTTCTTATCCGTCATGCGCGACTGCCAGTTTTCCAAGTCCTCAGCCAAATAAGGCAACAACTCTAACGCATAATAACTCGTTGGCAAATCAATACCTAAATAATCACCAAAACAAAGAATCATGAATTGGTCCATAATATCATTGGCTTCATTTTCAATATGCCCTCGGGAGCGCTGCTGCATATCAAAAGCACCTTGAAAAAAAAGCCCTAGATTGATAAAAAATTCTTTTAGTGCATTCATTTAACCACATCCTCATATACCACAAGTAACGATGCCTACAAATTAGGGGAAGCAAAGCTTCCCCTAAAATTATACCACTATTTTCTTCTATTAATACTCTATTTGTTAATCGCTTCTGCAGGTGCACCTTCTTCAAACGCTTTCTTCGCATGAACAATCAATACGAGCGCTAGGATGAATAAGGCTACTGCAAAACCAAACAAGATATAATTGCCTACGTTTGCAATCATCAATTGTACTAGGGCAACAAGGGTTACCGCAAACATGAATACCATTGGAATGATCGCCATTTTGTACTCTTTGCCTGCTTGTTTTAACCAGATAGCAAGCGCTAATAAAGCAAGTGCCGCTAACAATTGGTTTGCTGAACCGAATAATGGCCAAATCGCTACCCAGCCTTTAAACGCTAAAGCACCACCAAAAGCAACCGTAATCAAAGTAGATACGTATCTGTTTGTGATTAAGGATTCACCATTTTCAGATTGTGTATCGAAGAACTCTTGGAAAATGAAACGAGCAAGTCTAGTTGCTGTATCCAAACTTGTAAGGGCAAACGCTGAAATCGCAAGCGCTGTAAAGCTTGTACCTGTTGCAAGTGGTAAACCAAAAGAAGTCATGAACTCACCTAAACCACTTGAGAATACATTTACTGGACCGCCGTTAGCAAGCAATTCACTCAATTTATCTGCGCCGATATAACCAGCAGTGATAATTGCAAGGGTTGCTAAAATACCTTCAATCAACATAGAGCCGTAACCGACAAGTCGAATATCTTTTTCGTTGTCAATTTGCTTAGAAGTTGTACCAGAACCAACGAGTGAGTGGAAACCTGAAATCGCACCACATGCTACTGTTACGAACAGCATAGGGAACAAAGTCGCACTACCGATTTTAAAGCTAGTCACTGATGCCAATTGTAATTTAGGGTTCATAAAGATAACGCCTACAAAACCGCCGATTAACATGGCATAAAGCAAGAATGAGTTCAAATAGTCTCTAGGTTGTAATAAAATCCAAACCGGTGTAACGCTGGCTACGAAGATGTAAGCCAAAAGAATCAACATCCATGCTGTCTTGCTTAATGATACTGGGAAAAGTGTACCTAGGTAAATACTTAACATAAGTAAAGCAACGCCAATCACACTACCCACCATCAAGCTCATGCCTCTACGGTATACGAAAACACCGAAAAGAATCGCAACAAGGATAAATAAGCAAGATGCTGTCGCTGCTGCTGGTACTGCAACGAATGTATTCGCTACGATATTTGTAAATGCCGCTACAACAAGTAACAGTGTCAACCAAGCAAAAACAGCAAATAATCGCTTACCATTTTTACCCATTGTTACGCCGATAACCTCACCTAATGATTTACCGTCGTGACGTACTGATGCAAACAAAGCACCCATGTCATGTACACCACCAAAGAATACAGATCCAATGATGATCCACAAGAAAACTGGAATCCAACCGAAAATTGCCGCACCGATAGGACCTACGATAGGGCCTGCGCCGGCAATGGATGAAAAGTGATGACCAAGTAATACTGGTGCTTTAGCCGGTACATAGTCTACACCGTCTGCAATAGTATGTGCTGGTGTTTTTCTTGATGGGTCGATACCCCATTTTTTAGCAAGATATG
The DNA here is from genome assembly GCA_016938815.1 of Clostridia bacterium. GTDB lineage: Bacteria > Bacillota > Clostridia > Peptostreptococcales > Acidaminobacteraceae > JAFGTX01. The sequence goes on from JAFGTX010000094.1 coordinate 4,734, forward strand.
CGCCATAAGTAATGTAGGCAACAACAAATACCACCGCTGCAATAAGAATTAGAATTAGTGCACTCATGAATACAACTCCCCTCTTAAGATAAGAATTTAGTCAATTCCTTCTTAGAATATTTATTTGATAACCCTCTTCCTTCTTCAGGGTTTATCAGCATTAGACCGCCGTGTAACCATCCTTTGAAACCGAACCTGAAACTTTTATAGAAATTGAATTTCTGGATTTTCTTAACCAATGCTTCATCAATCGGCAATTCCGTCTCGAAGATCAGGGTCACTGCACTGGACATGTGCTCATCGTGTACCGAAAGCAATCGTTCGGAATCCCTTTTAAAGAATCGTCCTACTTCCTCTAGCATTGCCTCTGTAAAGGGCTTGTCTAGCTTCTTATAGAGAATGAATTCGTTATTTTCAAATGCATAATACTCGTTTGATTTTTTTATGACATAGCCAGCGTTGCGTTGATTGTATCTGGCTACCAAGTCAAAGGTCAAAACGCCCACCTGTTCCGCCTCTGTCACATCATAATACCGGCTTAATCTTTCCTTCAATTTTTCTTCAAAAAACATAAACTCGCCCCCTCTTTCATTATAAGGTGGGCGAGCGTGTTAACGTTTGCATTTCTACTCAATGGTCCGTTTTTGTATCTCAGTTGCACAGAAGATAACCTCAACGGCTATAAAATATTCAAATATTCCTTCAACTTGTTCGTTTGTCCTCTACTGACTGGTATTTCTTCATCGATGCCCATCAACTTAACGCGGTAGGTTCTATTGAACCAAGGTATAATGGACTCAATGCTGTTGATGTTAATGATATAGGCTCGGTGGCATTTGAAGAAGTCCTTTTCCGGCAAGATTTCTTCCACTTCCGCCAACGCCTTATTGGATTCAAAGACCCCTTTGTTCGTATGAAAATACAACATCTTCTCTTCAGCGTGAATATAGATGACCTCCGAAAGTTTCACCGGATACAGCAGTCCTTCTCTGTATAGACAGAGATGATTACACCTTTCTTTCGTCGGCTTCAGCGTCGTCAATAGCTGGTCCACCTGTTCCAAATTGCCGCTCTTGTTCTTCAAGCGCTCTGTAATTTTATCAATTGTATGATCAAAACGCTCGTCACGGATAGGCTTTAGGAGATAATCCAAAGCGCAGAGTTCAAAAGCCTGAATCGCATGTTCATCATAAGCTGTAATGAATATGAGTTGAACGTCGATTTTTTTCTTCATGATCAGCTTTGCTACTTCAATACCGCTCAAGAGAGGCATGTTGATATCACAAAAAATCACATCAGGATGCACGCTATTTATGAGATTAATGGCATCCACGCCATTTTCACCCTCGCCAACCATTTCAAAACCATCCTTCTGTGCCAGCAAGTACTTGATTTCATCACGTGCTGGCTTTTCATCATCAATCACAATACATCGAATCACGCAATCACCTCTTTTGCCATCCTTGGGATTTTGATGTCCACCTGTGTCCCTTGACCAATTTTACTTTGTACCGTCAACTGTGCACGATTGCCATACAACGTCTTTAATCTCTTATAGACATTTGAAAAACCAATCCCGCATTCTTCGTCGTAATGCTGAATTTTTTTTAGCGCCACATCCGACATGCCTACACCATTATCTATCACAGAAATGACAATGGCTTCTTCGTGCTCCTTGACGCGGATCAGCACCTTGCCGCCATCAATCGATTTATTGACGCCATGCTTCACCGCATTTTCAACCAAAGGCTGAATAATCAGTGGCGGAATCTCATCTTCTAAATCACCTTCTAATTCATAAGCAACATTCAACTTTTCACCGAATCGCGCCTTCTCGATTTTGAGGTAGGCCCTAATGCGTTGAATTTCTTCCTTGACCGTGATCATATCCTTGCTGTTTTGCATGTTCATCCTAAAGAAATCACTGAGATGAAGCAACAAGGACCTCGCGGATTCCGGGCTGGTCCGAACAAGGGAAACAATGGTATTGATGGCGTTGAACAGGAAGTGGGGATTGATCTGAGCCTGCAAGGCACGCATCTCCGCCTTCATCGTCTGCATTTCATTTTCTTCCAGACGTGCCAGTTCCAATTGAGAAGAAAAGATATTCCCAAGACCTCTCGCCAATTCTATATCATGCTCCGAAATCATGTCGGATGTCTTGTATAATTTTAACGCGCCTCTTACCTCAATACCGTCGTTCAGCGGCATCACAATGGCACTAGAGAGCTTGCAGGTATGGTCGTCGCAGCCGATACCCGTCTTATCATAAGCGATGTTCATCTCGCCAGATGTCAAAGCATCAAAAGTTACCTTGGTCTTACAATCCCGACCTGCCAAATGATGGTCCGAACCTTCTCCGATATGAGCTAGTATCCTTTTCTTGTCCGTAATCGCCACCGCATCAAAATCCCCGGATTTGTAAATAACTTCCGCCGATTTTTGCGCCGATTCACTGGTAAGACCACTTTTGAAATATTGCAATGTTTTACCTGCGATAATAAGCGACTGCTTGGAACGGTAGGTCGCCTCTACAGAGGATATTTTTCTAATGTTCTCAATGATCATGATAAAAATAGCTATACCGATGGCGTTGTTGATCGTCATCGGCACACCGACAATTTTAACCAGCGCCAATGCAGCCGGATAGGGTTTTGCAACCATCAGGATGAAAAGCATCTGAAAGGCCTCGATGACAATGCCGACCGCAAGAGCAAAAGGCACCGGATCTTTGCTTTCCTTAAATTTCTTATGGCACAAACCGGCGATAAGACCTTCCAATAAGGTAGCAAGTCCACAGCTTACCGCAGTGAAACCACCAATATCGATCAAAAAACGATGGCCGCCACCGATCATCCCCGCGAGAAGACCTACAAATGGACCACCCAGCAAACCACCTACGGCAGCACCAATAACACGTGTATTGGAAATCGCACCCTGAACCTCAATCCCCGTATAAGTACCTACAATACTAAGGGAACCGAAAAAAATCCCCATGATGATCTTATCTCTTAAGGTTGGCTTTTCCTTTGAAAATATATTTCTAAAGGCCTTGGCCCATGAAAAAATCAGCGCCAGCATAATCATAAAACCGACTCTATACAGTAAATTTACTAACATTGACAACATACGTCATTCTGCCTCCCATCGCAAACCGCTTCTATCGACAATCCTTAAGACGATTCTATCCCAAGATGACCGATGACGCAACAAAAAACCACCCATGATTCTGAGTGGCCTTTAGCTTAATACGCTTTATTGATTTAAATTGAATTCAGAGATTTTTTCCCTTAATATTGTCGCTTGACTGCTCATCTGCTGACTCGCTGAAGCACTTTCTTCTGCGGTTGCGCTATTCATCTGAGTAACCGTTGAAATCTGATTAACCCCTTCATTGATTTGCTCTAGGGCAAAGGTCTGCTCTGAAGATGCCTTGGATATATCATTGACAATAGACGATACCTTGTCGATCTCACTCACAATCTTACTCAAAGCTTCCGCCGTTTTAGCAACCGTGTCGTTACCATAATTCACGTTTGAGATGCTCTCTTGGATCAGCTCAGTCGTTTCTTTAACCGCTTGGGCACTTCTGGCAGCCAAATTACGCACCTCTTCTGCTACAACGGCAAAACCCTTACCGTGTTCACCCGCACGCGCAGCCTCTACCGCCGCATTCAGCGCGAGAATATTGGTTTGGAAAGCGATATCATCAATGACTTTGATTATGTTATGGATGTTTTCAGAAGACTGCTTGATATCACCCATGGCCTTCATCATGTTTGTCATCTTCGCTTCGCCTTCATTGGCATTCAGTTTAGCATTCTGGCTAAGTTCATTGGCCATGACGGCATTTTGAGAATTCTCTCTCGTCTGCTCTGTCAATTGGGTAATGGAAGCAGTGATTTCTTCAATACTGCTCGCCTGCTCCATAGCGCCCTGAGATGACATCTGACTCGAATTGGCCACTTGGTCAGCGCCTGTCGCCACTTGCTCTGATGCCTTTGAAAATTCAAAGAATACATCATTTAAATTGCCTATGATGTTGTTTATCGAACCCTTCAATTGGTCGAAATCACCAAGGAAAGGTCGATTGATGGCCACCGCCAAATTTTTGTAAGCGATTTGATCCAAAGTAGACGAGATTTCAGAAATATAACTACTTATTTCCATAATGGTGGAATTAAGGGCCTTCTTAATCGTATTATGATCGCCTTTATAGGTGCCGGTCACTTGGGTGGTCAAATCACCCTCAGACAATTTCTGAAGCACACTCACCGCTTCATTGATCGGTTCAAGTACAGCGTCCAAGGTATCATTCACACCTTGAATAATATCCTTATAGCCACCTTGAAGTCCAGAAGTGTCACCACGGGCATTTAAATTGCCATTCCGTCCAGCCTCATTAAGGGTCGCGGCTTCCTGCAAAAGAATGTTCAGTGCACGACGCACTTCATCCATACTTTCCGCCATGGTATAAAAATCACCATGATAGCTGTTGTTGATCGGTTCAAGTGCCCTTCCATTAGCCATGTCCACCAGATAACCAGTTGTAAAAGAAATCGGTTCTTCTATGGTTAAAGTCAACGTATTCAACTGATCCAGTATTTCCTTCCAATTGCCGTGGAAACCTTCACTGGAAACCCGATGACTCAAATCACCCTCTTGAATATGACCGATAATGCCCTTGATATCAGCCACAATCTGTTCTATATAGGACTTCATGGAGTTCAATCGCTTGTTGACCAAATCCTTATCCGAACGCACCACAATTTCAGAATCGAAATTACCGCGTTCAATATCCCCAATGACCTCAGCTTGATTTTTCATCTCCTGTATCATCATATTGAACGCGCGACTCAACTGTCCCAGTTCGTCTTCTCTCTGTACCTCGATGGCGATATCTAAGTCACCAGTCGCCACAACCTCCATGGCATTTTTGGCCTCGATAATTGGTTTGACCAATTGTGTGGAAAACAGAACGCCACCCAGTGCTGCAAGAATCACAAAACCAATCGCAACACCAAGAACCACGTTTCTAAGGGCCAAAGCTGTTGACAAATACTCCGCCTCCGGAATATTCACCGCTACAGACCAGTTCTTGAATGGCTGGTATAAATTCAACTTAGTCACACCGGCGTAGGTATAAGTTTCCTGTCCGGTTTCACCCGCAATCATTTTATCAACCATACCACTTATGACGTTATCACCCAATTCATACATGTTTTGAGTCATCACTTGTGTCGCGTCCTTATGACTGACGACAAGACCACTCTTGTCTATCATATAAGCGTAACCAGTCTGTCCAACGGTCGTATTGGCTACCACTTGGGCAACTTTGTCAAATGAGATTACAATAGCTAAAAGACCTCGAGGTTTACCGTTACTCTCGATCGGCATTGCATAAACGCTGACAGGACTCCCGGATGACTTGGATAGGACCACCTCGCTCCAGGTTGTCTTACCTTGCATCCCATCGACAAAATACGCCCTATCTGCAATGCTAATTCCTCTATAAGCACCATTCACACTGTCAGCCACGACATCGCCATTGCCAGTGGCTAAAAAAATCCCCTCACTTCTTGCGCCGAATTCTTTGTCAAATAATGTCATTACATCTGCGGCAATCTGATACTGTTGTGAAGATGGTGCCGTTAGTGCAGTACTCACCGATTCCATTTCTGCGAGTACGCGTGCTGTGCTTTCTACTAAGGTAAATGAGCTGTCTAGTTCTTCGATTAGTTTATCACTTGATAACTGTAGTTGCTTTCCTGCTTCTTTTTCTAAGTTGTCATAAGCTATTTTATAGCTTATGCCTCCAATTGCAGCGGCTGTAATAAGAATAATGACTACAAAATACAGCGAAAACTTAGCTTTCAAACTTTTCTTAAACATAAATTTCCTCCCATATTGTTTTATATTATTCCATTAAGCACCAATACACCTTATATACACCATTTTTCAAGTTTTTATGCAAAAAAAAAGAAGTTTATTAATAAACTTCTTAAATATATCGATGTGTTATGAAAATAAAACGCTTACATCAGTGACAGCAATGGGTAGATCAAAACTGGCACGAATAGGGCCGGAATCAGATTCCCTACTTTCAACTCAATGGCACCGAGCATCTTAAGACCGAGGCCAATGAGCAGGGCGCCGCCTACAGCAGATAAATCCTGAATCACGACATCCGTCAAGACATTCTGTAGAAAAGATGCCGAAATCGCAATTGTACCTTGATAAAGAAAAACACTGACCGAAGATAAAACTACTCCAATCCCTAGGGTTGCAGCAAAAATAACCGAAATGACACCATCCAAAATGGATTTGATAAAGAGGGTCTGATGATCCCCCAGCAAACCACCTTGAATCGCCCCTAAAATCGCCATCGATCCGGTACAAAAAAGTAGCGTTGCCGTAACAAATCCCTGAGCAATAGGATTCTTGGAAGCAAATCGCGACTCGATCGCCAGTCCTAAATTCTCCAGACGTTTTTCAACATCAATCCATTCGCCAACGACAGCACCAATGGCAATAGATACCACGACAACCAACATATTATTGGCGTTAATCGCACCGTCAACACCCATCGCTAAAATCGCCAGTGACAAGCCTTTGACAATTAAGTCACTATACCTTTCCTGAATGTGCTTGCCTATTAGGAGCCCCAGCAAAGCCCCTATAACAATGGCTGCCGCATTTACACTCGTCCCTAACATCTCTATCCCCCCCTATGCTTTATGCCATTTTCTAAAACATCAATACTTTGTGCGATTCTTTGGGACAAACCATCACTGATGGTGCCACCCTCCGGTACTTCTTCTCTTAAGTAGTCATCCAGTAAGGAGAACATAACCATCACAACATAATGCCCTAAAAATTCCGCTGACAAATCATTTCTCAAATAACCCGCATCCATAGCGCCTTTGATTTTCTTCGTATAAAAGCCAACACCAACGCGCCCGGTCACCTCCATCAGCTTTTCGTTTAAAGCCGGAACATCCGCTATCATCAATCGCCGATAAGCATTGATGATATCAATATTGCTCAAGGCAAACTGAATGCTTACATCCATTTGTTGGCGCAACCATTCAATAAAATCATCGGAAGTGTACATCACCTCCGACATGTTCTTTTCGATATAGGCGATTTCCGCTTCTGCAATCACCTCAAGCAGGTAGGCCGCCAAATCAATTTTGCCCTCAAAATACTGATAAAAACTGCCTTTTGCAATACCCGCGCGTTCTACAATCCGGCTAATACTCACTTTTTCAAAAGGATACATTGCAAACTCTTCAAGAGCACACCCTTCTATATGTAGACGCTTTTCGTTTGATAAGTTGTAAAAAGTTCGTTTGGGCATACAACCAGCTCCTTGTTAAAATGACGGTGGCGTAATTGCAAAGACGATCTCAGCAGGTTCTGAAAAATCATTCTCCCATTTATGCTTCATGTGCGGCGGAATGCGAACACTGTCTCCCTGTTTCAAAACCACCTCTTCGTCATCCAAGAAAAGTTTAATTCTTCCTCTCACCACATAGGCCGCTTCTTCACCTTCGTGACCCATGGCGTGTTCTGACGAACAAGAATTCTCCATCAAGGTCATCAGAGCTAATTCCAACATGCCATTTAAATCTGGCGATAACAACTCATAAGAAAAATTATGACTCTC
>JAFGTX010000095.1 GCA_016938815.1 Clostridia bacterium
ATCTATTCCTTCTATTCAATTTCCTTTTTCGAGATGGAGGTTTTCACTTGCGTATGAGGTATCTTCCCCAGTTTGCCTGTCAAACTGTTGATCTCATCCACGCTCCCCATCACGGTAATACTGATGACAGAAATACCCTCTTCCTCGAAAGGTAAGCCCATTCTACCGCGCACGATATTTTTATATTCAGCCACTATACCGTTGAATGTATTCTGCGCCTCAGCAGGTTTTTCCAGTATTGCACTAATGATTGCAACTCTCTTCATTGGACCATCGTACCTCACTTTGCTTGATATAATCTTCTATGGATGCCAAAGTGTCATCCCCACTATCTATGATTATACCATACCCGCCGCCAAATTCTAACCGATGTTGCCCACCAAGAAAATCCTTCGTGCCGGTCACATAGGACCATCTTCTTTCAAACACCTTGCAAATGGCACATTCTATATGGAATCGCTCTTTCAATTCCAATGCAAGCGCCTGCAACCTTTCACTAGATATAGAGATCACGCTCGCCTTTCGAAATGCGTTGATAATAGTCATCCACAACTTGGACCAGTTTATGATTTTTGTAAAAAGCCTGTCCATGGATTTCTTCCAGTTCCTGTTTAATCAGCATCTCACCGATTGCCTTGGTTTTTTCCGATGCGTAATCATCGAGATATTCTCTGTAAGTAAGCACCGCATTCAGTTTGCAGAACTTGCCTTCCATTTCCGTTTCCAGTAGCTGCATGATCTTCTCACCAGTTCTGCCGCAACGGTATCCTGCTGTACAGAAGGATGTAATCTTGCCCATTTTTGCAAGAGCATAAACAACCTCATCCAACGTTCTATTATCTCCAATAGTGAATTGTTGCTTGTCTTCTTTCTCATTATGCGCTGCTTTATCATAAGCGCCGATACCGATTTTAGTCGATGCATCCAGTTGAGTACAGCCCACCTTCACAACGTCATCTCTGACTTCAGCATTTTCTCTAGCTGTGATGATAAGGCCTGTATATGGTACAGAGAGACGTAGAACCGTTACGATTTTTTTAAAATCTGCATCGCTGACCAGATACTCGGAATTCGTACTTAACTCGGAACCCGACGCCGGTGTCAATCTTGGGAAAGAAATGGTATGGGGACCGATGCCGAATTGACGCTCAAGGTCCGCCGTATGAGCAAGGAGTCCCATGACTTCAAATTTCCAGTCGTAAAGTCCAAACAAAGCACCTATCGCCACATCGTCGATGCCTGCATCCATGGCTCTATGCAAGGCATATAAACGCCACCTATAATCGGCTTTTAGACCGATAGGATGTACTTCTTTGTATTTTTCCTTATGATAGGTCTCTTGAAAGACCTGATAGGTGCCAATGCCCACTTCTTTAAGCATTCTCAAATCTTCCGTACACATAGGTGCCGCATTGACGTTGATTCTCCTGATTCTCGAAGTCGTGCCGCTCTTCGATTTTCTTTCCGTCGCATAAACCGCTTTCATGCTCTCGGCAATATAGTGGGCATCCGTTTTAGGGTGTTCACCATAGACGACAATCACCCGTTTATGTCCTTGGCCCAGTATATAATCTGTTTCTCTTTGAATTTCCTCTTTGGTGAGTATTTTTCGCTCTTCTTCGCAGTTTTCTTTTCTAAAACCGCAATAAGTGCAACTGTTCACGCACAGGTTGCCGCAATATAAGGGCGCAAAAAAAACGATTCGATTATCATAAACGCGTCTCTTTACCTCCGCCGCCGCTTCGTACATTTCCTCCCAAAGCGTATCGTCGGTGACATTTAAAAGTGCCGCTGTTTCATCAAAATCCAATCGTTTGATCGATAGCGACTTCTCGATGATTGCTCGAATCCGTTCCTTTGAGCTTACTTTGTTGGAAGCCAGCTGTCTCTTAATCGCTTCCTCATCGATAAAATCTTTGCCATCCACTAAATACTTGTCAATTTCCTCTTGTTTGATCACTTGATCAATCCATTTTTTTGTTTCCATGTGTACACGCCTCCTAGATTCATCTTCTAAAAAAGAATGTGATGTGATTTGAAAT
>JAFGTX010000096.1 GCA_016938815.1 Clostridia bacterium
TCGGCTGTTTCGCTTACCTCAAGATCAAGAAAATAGATGGCAAATTCACCTGGATGACGTACCAGCAAATTGGAAGCAAACAAAGATAATGCCATGAAAAGTAGAAGCATTGTAACTAAATTACGTTTTCTCTGCATGAATACTCCTAAACTAATTTTAAAACAGCGTCACAATAATTGGTAATGACTCCGTCCACTTTCCAACTATTCATATCGTGCATACGATCAAGGCTATCGACAGTCCAGACATTTACCTTGACTCCGTGGTTATGGCATTCTTCAACAGCCCGCTGTGTAAGGGATACCCCGTTGGGATGATAATACTCAACACCAAAGCTTGCACAATAAGCTCCAGCTGCTCCAAGACCTTTTGCATCAACCAGAAATGCACAGAGTATAGAGCTGTCAAGTTGTTTCATTCTGATAACTGAACCATGATTAAAAGAGCTGATAAGACATCGATCTTTCAAATCATGCTTATTGATTAAATCCAATGTAGCTTGTTCAATTCCTTGGTAGTAGTAGCGATCGGTCTTAATTTCAATGTTGGTAAATATCCCATGGTTTCTTGCCCATGTGAAGTACTCATCAAGTGTCGGAATTGATTGGAAAGTATTGATTGTTCCAGCATTACATTTTTGCAGCTCTGCTAGGGTGAAGTCACGCACAAACCCTACAGCATCAGTAGTTCTATCCAGCGTTTCATCATGGATGATCACCAGTGAACCATCTTTTGATAAATGTACATCCAATTCAATGGCAGTACACCCAGCTTCCAATGCTTTCTCAAAAGCGAGCATGGTGTTCTCAGGATATACACCACTAAATCCTCTATGAGCAATAACCTTCATATGTTTCCTACCTTATTTCATTGCTGTCTTTTCATAACCGGTAAGCATGTATTTCTGGAAGATGAAAAACAGTACGATGACTGGAAGGACACTCATGACTGCACCTGCCATAATCTCATGGTTGTTCATGGTATCAAGTCCTGCAAAGGTATTGCGGAGATGGACCAAACCAACAGTCAATACTCGTCGTACCTCATTCTTGGCAATGATCTTTGGCCAGAAATAGGAATTCCATCCATTGGTGAAGGTAACCAAGGTAATGGTGATCAAGGTTGATTTACACATAGGTACGAGTACTCTCGTTATAATACCCAACCTTCCCATACCATCTATCTTGGCTGCTTCAATATAGGAATCGTCTACAGTAAGGAATGCTTGACGCATCATGAAAATATAATAGGGAGAGACCATTTCTGGGAGAATGAGCCCAAGGAATGTGTCGGTAAGTTTCCAATTTGCAAACATGATATACAAAGGAATGAATGTCACCTGCAAGGGAATCATGAGTGCGCCAAGTACCAATACAAACAGGACCTTCTTGCCTTTGAACTTTCCTTTGGAAAAACCATAGGCTGCTAGTACGCCTGTGACAACCTGACTGATAAGGATACCTGCAGTCATTACGATTGTATTGTAGTAATACTTGCTGAAATTGGCGCGCTGCATTACATTCGAATAATTTTCAAAATGCCACGACTTTGGCCAGAAAGTGGGAAGTGCAAGCAATATTTCTTCCTGTGATTTTACCGAAGAAATGAACATCCAATATAACGGAAAAATCATGAACAAGGTTACCAGGACAGCCAGCGCATATTGCAGGACTGTAAGTACCTGCTTCCTTTTTATAGCCCTCTCGTTCAACAATCGTGCTTGCTCTTGTGTCAATGTATCATGCATCATAGTTCACCCTCTTATTGGATATTCTCATCGTAGCAGCGGTGATAGCTAGCAGCACGAGGAAGAAGACTACTGCAATGGTGGATGCACGATCCATTCGGAAATCTTCCATTGCATACTTGTAAATCATGAAA
>JAFGTX010000097.1 GCA_016938815.1 Clostridia bacterium
ATAGGCGTTAGGAGTAGACGGCTATTTATGTTTTTGAGATAATGTTCATAAGATGATTAAATGGAGGGATATGTGTCATGAAAAAATTATGGATGCTGATTGTCCTTGTGATGGTTTTCACATCAGGTTGTTCGAGCAATGAAAGTGAAACAGCCTTAAATCCGGACAAACCGATTACCATTCGCGTTTGGCATTATTATAACGGTAGCACACAGGAAATTTTTGAACAACTGGTCAATGAATTTAACGATACGGTAGGCATGGAAGAGGGGATTGTTATAGAGTCCCAAAGTCAGGGGTCAGTAGATCAACTAGCAACAGCCATATTCGAAGCCGCCTCTGAAAACATTGGTTCGCAACCCTTGCCGGAAATTTTTGCGACCTATGCGGACAATGCTTTCAGGATTAGGGACTTAGTGGATTTAGTCAGTTTAGATAAATTATTTACGGAAAGCGAACTATCACTATATCGACAGGAATTTTTAGATGAGGGGTACTTCATTACGGATGGTATGTCTTATATCATGCCGGTTGCCAAGTCGTTTGAAAATCTTTATATCAGCAAAACGGACTGGGAACCTTTTGCGGCAGCGCATAACTTGTCAACGAACGATCTAAGCACCTGGGAAGGCATTAACGAAGTAGCGGCACTCTATCATGATGTGACAGGGAAAGCTTTTTTTGGTTTAGATTCAAGTGCTAATTTTTTCATTGTGGGCACGAAGCAGCTGGGGCAAGACATTTATCAGTACAATGATGATGGTACGGCAACCTTCAACTTATCCAAGGAAAATGCGAGACGTTTTTGGGATTGCTTTGCTGTCCCATATTTGAAAGGTAATTATGCCAAGACAGGAAGATTCAGTTCGGATGATGCCAAAACAGGAAAAATTTTGGCTTATACGGGATCGACGGCAGGCGCTGCCTATTTTCCAAGTGTGGTGTCATTAAGTGAAACAGAGAGCTATGATATTGAACCACTGGTTTTACCTTATCCTTATTTTGAAAACGGTGACAAAGTGGTCATTCAGCAAGGCGCGGGTATGTGTGTCGTTAATACCGACGATGCCCATAATTCAGGTGCAAAGCTGTTCTTGGAATGGTTTACAAGACCAGAACAAAACCTTCGATTTTCAGTAGAGACAGGCTATTTTCCGGTACAAGAATCAGCTTTAGAAAAGACTGCTATATTGAAAGAACTTCAAAAAGAGAATAATCCATTGCCAGCAGTGGTAGGTGCCATTGAGGCCAGTAACATCATGCTCAACGAATATCAATTGCACAATATGAAAGCCTTTGAAGGTAGTTTTGAAACGAGAGTGTTGATGGATAAATACATTTATGCCTATATGAACCAAGTGCTAGAAAACCTAGCCCTTAAGGCTGACGACGCATCCAGCTACAAGGATGCTCTGAACGATGCTGTGTCCGAAAAAGCCTTCAATCAGTGGTATGACGATTTAGTCAAGCAGGTAAACAATATTATTCAATAATCTGGAGTCGATAGTTATGAAAAAGGGAAGGCCGTTATCCATAATAATTAAATTAACCGTTTTTATGGTCATTATGATCGTTGTGCAGACGCTTTTAATCAGTGCGCTGCTTATTAATGGTGGGGTTATAAAACAGGCAACGGATAATGCCTTTGTTCTATTCAATGACAAGGTCAGTGGCCGTCTTAGCGTCCTAGAAGGTGAAATGAAAAATAATTGGACGGTTTTTGATCCTTATTTGAAGAACATGAGTAATTTATTGACCTCTGACCAAGATGATACGGCGTTTTTAGAAGCGGCAGCCAAGGAATTGATTCCACTTTTGAGACGTAGTCAAGTGACGGGTGCCTATATCATATTGACAGATAAAGGTGTCGAATCCGAGTACTTGCCGGCCTTATATATTCGTGATTACGATCCGCTTATGAACAGCTACAGCGATGATGATTTGTATGTCGTCTTTGGACCATCCAACGTCGCTACGTCCTATCAGATTCCACTGGATCAAATTTGGCAGTACAATTTTAAAGTTACAGAGGAAAATAGGCATTTCATTGAAAAGACCTTGTCCAGTGATATGCTTTCAGCCCATACCTCAGATGTCGGCTATTGGAATAAGCCCTTTAAATTGTCTGCTGGTGATGTTGAAATTATAACCTATTCCGTGCCCATCTTTGACCGTTACGGTGAAGTGAGAGGCCTTGTAGGGATAGATATCACCGTCAATTATCTTAGAGATTTTTTGCCGAAAAATGAGCTTTATCCTCAGGATTCCCTCGGTTATCTCATCGCCTATCAGGATGGTATGGATGGTGGTATTGATCCTATCGTTTTGAACGGCGCGTTACAGAAGCGTCTGCTCAACGAAGATGAACCTTTTGAATTCACACAAAGAGATGAAGAAAGTCACATCTTTGAAGTGGAAAACCATAGTGGTGTTGAGAGTATCTATGCGTCAGTGGAAGCGATGGGACTCTATAACTACAATTCGCCATACGACCGAGAACGTTGGTATTTGGTCGGTTTGATGCGAGAAGAGCATTTGCTGAAATCTACGCGTGTCATCGAGCAAATTGTTGTATATAGCATGGTCATCGCTCTGATTTTTGGTGTCATTGGTGGCATTGTCATTAGTTTCCAGATGAGTAAACCGCTTATTAGGTTGGCAAAGCAACTGAGATCCAGTGATAAGAATCAACCCATCGAATTGCTTTCAACTGGTTTGTCAGAGATAGATGCTCTATCCGAGGCATTCATTACAACGAATAAGGCCATGATAGAATCCGCCTCTCGATTTGATAAGATGATTCAGATGTCGAATCTGCCTATTGGCGCTTATGAAGTCAACTATGCTCTGAAAACTTATTTTGTGACTGATCGATTTTTCGAACTGCTGGGCCTAGAGGAGGCTGCGCAGCCGAAAGACTTCATGGCATTTGTGACCACCTTGAGTAAATTCTTTAACTACCCGATTGACGAGGAGTACGATGTGTACGAGTCGAAAAGTAAGGTACACCGCTATATTCGATACAACCAATCCGCTAATGCAGAAATTTGGATTGGGGTTATTTTGGATGTAACGGATGAAATCATTGAAAAGAGAAAAATTAAGCGAGAAAGGGACCACGATTACTTAACGGATATATTTAATAGAGATGGCTTCACAAAGGCATTTGAACGTTGGTACAGTCAGGAAATGACAGGTCAATCGGCTATTGTTATGTTTGACTTAGATAATCTTAAAAACATCAACGACACCTATGGTCACCAGTGGGGCGATGACTATATCAAAAGCGCGGTTGCTATGTTGCGCACGCTGGAAGATGAAGGCCATGCCATTGTTGGCCGTCGTTCCGGTGATGAGTTCTATGCCTTATTGCACAACTATGATTCCAAAGAAGCCATTATTCGTGTTATGGACCGATTGTACGCTAAAATCCATGGGACGGACATTCTCTTCCCGGATAATCAGGAGCGTCATATAGCCATTTCATCAGGTTTGAAATGGATTGATAATAAAAGCAGCTCCTTCGAGACTTTATTGCACATGGCGGATCAAGCCTTATATGAAGCCAAGGAAAAATACAAAGGATTCTATCGAATTTATAATGGATAATCGATAAAGAATAACGAGTTGTACTCGCTATTTTAAAGTGTTAAACTACAGGTGGAAAGATTCAGAATATTCAAATGATAAAAAGAATGGAGGCGTAGCTATGACATATTCACCGGGGATTGCCTCGGCATTTAACAAAACGGCGAATCGGAGTACACATTTGTCTCCCCAATCAGGGATGTGTTCTTTGTGTACGGAGAATTGTATTGGAACTTGTGAAATAGGACTGGCAGCTGTTTTAGGAGCCAAAACGGTCTATCCGACAACGACAGGTACCAATCAGGTGGGCTCTGAAAAAGACTATCCACTGGATTACAGTCATTTCAACATCAACGGGAGAGTCTTTGGTGCCCTTGGTGTAGAAGCAACCTATGAGGAAGCAACTATTTTTAACGTTAAGTTGGAACGTACATATGGTAAACATCATCCGGTAAAAATGGCATTGCCAATCTTTCTTCCAGCGCTTGTCAAGCTTAACTGGGAAGACTATTATGCGGGCGCCGCCATGGCGGGCATTAGTTGTGTGATTGGTGAAGATGCCAGAACTAAAGATCCGAATTTGGTCATGAAGGACGGCAAGGTTGTTGATTTCCCTGCACTTGAGAATATGGCCCATTGTTTTAACCAGTATGACCGCGGCTATGGACAAATCATTCTACAATGCAATGTTGAAGATGATATGTTGGGCGTGCCGGAGGTGGCCTTACAAAAGCACGGCATCAAGGCACTTGAGTTCAAGTTTGGACAGTCCGCTAAGGGTACGCAGCCTGTCAATCGACTGAAATCTTTGGAAGAAGCTCAGGCCAAGCAGGCAGCTGGCTTGATTGTAAAACCAGACCCAAGTGATCCAGCAGTTATCCAGGCCTACGAAGAAGGTATTTGTCCGAATTTCTACAAATACAGCCGACTCCCCCTTTGGGATGAAACTTACTTAACCGAACGCATTGAGGCTTTGCGTCAGATGGGACTTGAAAACGTCTATTTTAAAATGGCGGGCTACGATCGCGCGGATCTTGAGCGTGTTCTTAGAATGGGCAGTAGGCTGGAAGTGGATATGATTACATTTGACGGCGCTGGTGGCGGTAGTGGCTACAGCCCTTGTAAGATGATGAATGAGTGGGGATATCCAACCATCGTACTGGAGCAAATGGTCTGTGAGATTGTTGAAGAATTGAAGCGAGAGGAAGCGTGGATTCCAGCCATTACTATGACGGGTGGTATTGTCTCGGAAGATCAGGTCTTTAAAGCCCTCGCTTATGGCAATAACGACGTAACTGCTATAGGTATTTGCAGAGGCACGATGGCCGCAGCGATGACGGGTAAGCAGATCGGTGCTATGATTGCTTCTGGTAATGTGCCACAGCATCTCCGGGAATATGGAGCATCCGTTGAAGAGATATTTGGTGATTTAGCAGACCTCAGAAGCCTTTATGGTAAAGTGGCAAATCAGTTTCCAACTGGCGCCATTGGTGTCTTTTCATATCTTAACAAAATTGCCTTTGGATTAAGGCATTTTGCGGCGCTCAACAGGAAATTCGACGTTTGCTACTTGGATAGGACGGATTTGATTCCATTGACGCATGATGCAAAGACCTTGCTTTAAAAACTAGAGATGAGAAAGCCATCTACTGATACCGATTTTCGGTTCAGTAAGATGGCTTTAACTTTTTTTTAAGGAAATCTATGCAGATACTTTAATATTTTCCATATAGGATAGGTGATAAGAGTATGTTGGGGAGGTTATGAGATGAAGATATTGATTATAGAAGATGATGTACTTATACGTGAAGAACTGCAAAAACTTTTGTTGAATTACGACTATGACTGCCAGTTGGTGACCAACTTTGAAAGGGTTGTCGAGACGGTTTTGGAAGCCCATGCAGATTTGCTTCTGCTGGACATCAACCTACCGTTTGTAGACGGCTATCATGTTTGTCGAGAAGTGCGGAGACAGTCGGAGGTGCCCATTATTGTGGTAACTAGCAGGAACACACAGATGGATGAACTGATGAGCATGAACCTCGGTGCGGATGACTTTATCACCAAACCCTATAATAAGCAGATTTTGCTGGCTCGCATTTCGGCTGTATTGAGTCGCACGCAGCGATCGGCGGCACAAGAAACAATGCATCATAAGGGGCTGGACTTTAACATATCCAAAGGGGTCATCGCTTACGAGGGACAGGAAATCACACTCACCAAAAATGAACAGCAACTTTTTCATATGCTGATGAAACACAGCGGCGGTATCGTCACGCGGTCGGACTTGATGGAAGATCTATGGCAGACGGACAATTATATTGACGACAATACCTTGACCGTCAATATGAATCGCTTGAGAAAAAAATTGGAATCGGTTGGGGCTTCAAATTTTATTGTCACCAAAAGAGGTCGGGGGTACATGGTATGAGCATGAGACATTATCTAGAGGACTACGTGTTAAGTCTTATCATTCAAGGACTGACCCTGTTTTTTGTCGTGGGTCTTTTTATGATGCTGGAGGCACCGAGAGACTTGTTGATTCTGGTTTCTAGCGTGTTGATTTTGGGACAAGGGCTGGCAATGGGGCAGGATTTTTATAGACGGCGTGTCTTTTATGGACAGCTTTTGGATGTTTTCGAGGGTATGGAAAAGAAACATATCATTGCTGACTTGGTGCCGAAGGCAGGCTTCTATGAAGCTAGGGCCCTGAGGGAACTTCTACAGCGGACCACCAAATCCATGAATGATGAAATTTCAGTCTATAAGGCAGAACAGGATGCCTATAGAACTTACATAGAAACATGGATTCATGAAATCAAGATACCTATATCGGGCATGGCTTTAATTTGCGATAATAATCCTTCAGCGTTATCGGAACGGGTCAGAGAAGAGGTGACCCGTATCGAGGCTTATGTGGAGCAGGCTTTGTATTATGCACGCAGTACCTGTGTCGCATCGGACTATTTTATAAAGGAAGTTTCGGTGGAACAAGTGGTCAAAGAGGTTATTCGTGACTACTCCAAATCCTTGATTAAGCAAAACACCCAGATTCGCTTGGAACTAGAAGATCATAGGGTAAAGACGGATAGCAAGTGGCTCAAGTTCATTTTGGGACAAATTATTTCCAACAGCATGAAATATAGAGGAGAATCGCTGGTACTCACGTTTAAAAGCAAGTTTCAGGACGGACAAACGGTGCTCTCTATTTGTGATAATGGCATCGGTATACCTGCTAAAGATCTGCCTAAGATATTCGAAAAAGGCTTTACCGGGTCCAATGGAAGACGGATAGGCAGTTCAACAGGCATCGGACTATTTCTGTGTAAACGTCTTTGTGACAAAATGTATCTCGGCTTGGCGGTCGATTCTGAGGCAGGTGCAGGGACAAGGGTATCCCTTGTGTTTCCGGAGATGGCATTTTGGGATGACAGGACCTAAGTGACATTTTTGTAAGGGGATTGTAAGCTAGTTCGATGGTTCTCTTTTCCGGAGTGGCGTATGATAAGATCGTGAAATGAGATTGGAGGAGAACTATGTCAAGGATTTTAAGTGTAGAGAACATTGAAAAATATTATGGTGGCAGGGGCATTGTCACGAAAGCGGTAGACGGGTTGACTTTTTCGGTCGATGAAGGCGAATATATCGGCATTATGGGGGCTTCAGGTAGTGGGAAAACGACCCTGCTCAATTGCATTGCCACCATCGATTCGGTCACCTCAGGGAAAATCCATATAGAAGGGCAGGATATATCCAATATGAAAGCTTCATCGCTTTCGAAATTTAGACGTGAAAAACTGGGATTCGTTTTTCAAGATTTCAATCTATTGGACACGCTTACGGCTTATGAGAACATTGCTTTAGCCCTCACCATTTTGAAATTGCCCTTTGAGACGATTGATAAAAGGGTGACGGCCATCACCACATTTTTGAACATTGACCATATTATGAACAAATATCCATATGAACTGTCTGGTGGTGAGAAACAGAGGGTGGCGACGGCACGGGCCATCATCACCAATCCGACGCTGGTCTTGGCAGATGAACCGACAGGTGCCTTGGATTCCAAGTCAGCCAGAACACTACTCGACAGTTTTAAAAAACTGAACGAGAAAATGGCCTCGACGATTCTCATGGTAACCCATGATGCCTACACGGCAAGCCACTGTAAACGCATTCTATTCATCAAGGATGGCAAGCTATTCTGCGAATTGAACCGAGGGGACGCAAACAGGAAGGCCTTCTTCGAGCAAATTATGGAAGTGGTTGGTTTGCTTGGAGGTGAGTTAAGCCATGACGTATAAATTGGTGTATAAAAACGTTATAAAGAGCATCAGGGACTATGGGGTATATTTTTTCACCCTAGTACTGGGTGTCTGTATCTTCTACTTGTTCAATGCCATCTATGCCCAAGAGGAAATGATGTCCTTTAGCCATAGTATGCACAGTGCCTTAAGATCTTTAAGGCAGGTCATCAACTATGTATCGGTTTTTGTTGCGGTAGTTTTGGGATTTCTCATCGTTTATGCCAACAACTACATCATCAAGCGACGAAAAAAAGAGTTGGGCATCTATATGCTCTTAGGCATGGATAAAAGAGACATCTCCAATATTCTTCTTTGGGAGACCTCGATAGTTGCTGTGGTAGCGTTGATAATTGGACTTTTGTTGGGTATAGAGCTATCGCAATTCATGTCACTGGTGACGGCAAAAATTTTCGAAGCGAACCTGACCCGATTCAAATTTATCGTGGCACCTGATGCTATTGTAAAAGCGGTCTTGTATTTCGGTATTATTTTCTTGGTCGTCATCCTATTCAATGTGCTGACATTGCAGCGTTATCAATTAATCCACTTAATCAACGGCAGCAAATCCAACGAAAAACTGTCCTTGAAAAGCCCAAGAAAGGCACTGGCTATTTTCATCATGGCTTTAATTTGCTTGAGCACCGCGTATAAATTGATCATTGAAAACGGTCTTTTTGACTTAACGCCGACTTTTTATACGTCTATTGCACTGGGGACTGTAGGAACCGTACTCTTCTTTTTCTCCCTAACGGGTTTCGGTATTCTAATGGTGCAAAGAAAGAAGCGGTATTATTTTCAATCGCTGAACATGTTCGTGATGCGTCAGCTGAACAACAAAGTAAATACGAATT
Source organism: Clostridia bacterium (assembly GCA_016938815.1). Classification (GTDB taxonomy): domain Bacteria; phylum Bacillota; class Clostridia; order Peptostreptococcales; family Acidaminobacteraceae; genus JAFGTX01. Next base: position 8,747 of record JAFGTX010000097.1, read on the forward strand.
TTCTGACCATGTCGGTCGTGTGCCTTGTGCTCTTATTGACCATTGGCATTCTCTCTTGCGGACTTTCCATACAGAATGTGATTTCTGGAGAACTGAAGGAATCAGCACCTTACGATGTCTCGGTCGAGCTCTCGAAAAACTATTATACAGCGGATTTGGCCCATGAAGGGCAGTTGCGACTTATGTCGAACGCCAATGTGGCAGAGGGCAATTTGTTGACGCTGTACCGACATGAAAACTTATTTTTCCGCGACTTATTGCCTGAAACAACGACGGTGAATCCGCATTTCCTTGATATGCCGATAACCTTCATCGGATTAGGCGATATTAATTCGGCCATGGTCCTTCAAGGTAAAAAAACCTTGATACTGGAGCCGGGTCATTACGGCATCATTGCTAACATGAAATACGTTTTGGACATCAGTCATGTCATTTTAGAGACGCAAGAAAGTCTGACGATGGACGGTCGAACGCTGGCGCCACCGGATCAAGTCTATGAAATGGCAACCAGCAATATAACGGACACGGTCTTTATCTTGGTGGAACAGGACGCCTTGGCAAGTTTGACGGCGGATACCCAAATCGTGAATCTGAATTATAAGGAGACGGATGAAGCCCATGCCTTAGCCATGCAAACCTTCTTTGACGGGATGATGTCGGATACGCAAACTGCGCCAGCCCTTGTGATGGGTTATGCTTCCAAGTATGACCTATACACCAGCTCGGTAACCGGGAAGGCTATTATTTCTTTTCTTTCCATATACCTTGGCTTTGTTTTTCTGATAGCCAGCGCATCCATATTGGCTTTACAACAGCTTTCAGAGGCTATAGACAACAAGGTGCGCTATGACATGCTAAAAAAACTTGGGGCGGACCGATATATGATTCGAGGGGCACTCTTTAAACAAATTGCCTTGTATTTTCTCTTACCGCTGATCCTGGCTATCGTTCACAGTGTTATTGGCCTTTATGTGGCTAACCAAGCGATTTCCAAGTTTGGTGAGATGGATGTATTCTATAATAGTATGTTGACAGCAACAGCGGTGATTGTGGTTTACTGCATCTATTTTGCCCTCACCTATATTGGCAGTAAAAATTATATTGAGCAGGCATAGAGGTGGATTTTTGAGGGCGTAACCTTTACAAAAATGTCAAAAAAGCGTATAATTCTGTACAAATCATGAGATGGAGGGGAAACAATGAGTAGAGAAGAAGCAGTGAAGTTATTAAAGGAACATGTGAAAACAGAGCAGTTATATCGCCATTCATTGGCAGTAGAGGCTGGCATGCGTGCTTACGCCAAACATTTTGGCGAAGATGAGGAAGCATGGGGTCTTCTGGGATTGCTACACGACATAGATTTTGAAAAGTACCCTGAGGTACATCCAGCAAAGGCACCAGAACTATTAGGACCAGCAGGATTTGACCAAGATTTCATTGATGCGATCCTTTCTCACGGATTGAATGCAGAAGCCATGCGTACGGACCAAAAGCGTAAAGCGCTCAGTGCGGTGGACCAGATGTCAAGTTTCATCATTGCGGTTGCAAGAATGCGTCCAGAATATTTCGATGGTTTGAAAGCCAAATCGGTCAAGAAAAAGATGAAGGATAAGGCTTTTGCAAAAGCTGTGGATCGTGACGATTTGGAAGCGACAAGAGAAGCCCTTGGTGTGGAGTTTGCGGACCATATTGATATTCTCGTTCAAGGTTTGGTTGAGCAGGAAGAAAAATTAAAAGAAGAAGGCTTTAGCTTATTAGGCTAAGCCTAA
>JAFGTX010000098.1 GCA_016938815.1 Clostridia bacterium
CTAGACGGCTTTGGTGTGTTGGATTATCTAAATGCAAAGAAAATGTGCAAAGATTTAACAACAATCATATTGACTAATGTCGATGAAGTTGAAACAGAAATCCGCGGGCTGGAAAGCGGCGCGGTAGATTACATAAGAAAACCCTTGAATTCGGATTCGTTGTTAAAGCGTGTTCAAGTGCACACGCGCTTGATTCGTGCCCAAAGGGAAATTATCAAACATAATGAGTTGTTGGAACATCGTGTTAGAGAACGTACTGCTCAATTGGAACTCAGTAGAAATATTATGGTAGACGCCTTAATTGGTTTGCTGGAAATGAGAGATGCGGAGTCCTCCAACCATTGTAGACGTACCCAATGGATGATTCGTGCACTGGGTTATGAGCTGATGCGAAATTCAGAGTATGGTGACCAGATTGATGAAGAATGGATTAACTACGTTTTCAAGACAGCACCACTCCATGATGTCGGAAAAGTTGGCATCTTGGATTATATTTTGAGAAAACCCGGTAAATTGACGGTAGATGAATTTGAAGTTATGAAAACACATGTTCAAATTGGTGTCGATGCCTTGCATAAAAGTCTGAAGCAGTATGGGTCTGAACGATTTGTTCAAGTGGGATTGCAGCTGATTCGAGATCACCATGAGCATTTTGATGGACACGGTTATCCATATGGAAGAAGTGGTCAAGATATTTCGCTGGAAGGCCGTATGATGGCTGTGGTGGATGTTTATGATGCTTTGGCCCATGAACGTATCTATAAAAAAGCATTGTCACATCAAGAAGCGCTTAAGATTATTAAAGAAGAAAGTGGGAAACATTTTGATCCTGTTGTAGTCAATGCTTTCATCAATATAGAAGATGAAATTATTAAAATTACTGAGAAATTCAAGGTATTTGATTAATATTTTAAAAAAAGAATATGGCATATGCCATATAACTATATTGACATTCACTCGAAACGGCGTATAATAAAATTATAAATAGCATATGCCGATAATGTGAAAGGAGGTGTCAATATGCCTAATAGAGATGGTATGGGACCGAATGGACAAGGTGCCATGACGGGTCGTGGACTTGGAAATTGTAACAGGGAAAATGCAGCTTCAGGAAATGGTGTAGGTCTTGGCAGAGGATTGGGTCATGGGCGAAGAAGTTGTGGTAGAGGTTGCAATGCGCCGCGTAGAGGTGCGGGCAAGGGATTCGGTATCAAAAAAATAGATGAATAAGAAGTCATCACTAAACCTAGACTGGATAACGCAGGTAGTTGTCATGGTCTAGGTTTATTTTATGTAAGATGTTATTCTATTATAAATAGAGTTGAAAGGACGTGGAAGTATGATAAAGGGGTATTGTCACGTTTATACAGGTGACGGAAAAGGTAAGACGACGGCGGCATTTGGTTTGGCTGTCAGGGCAGCTTGTGCAGGAAAATCGGTCTACATCGGTCAGTTCATCAAGGATATGGCTTACTCGGAAACGAATATTGTAAAGTATCTTCCGAATATCCAAGTGGAACAATTGGGACTGGGATGTTTTATCGACGGTCCTCCCAAAGAGGCGGATTATGAGGCGGCACATAAGGCCTTGGAAAAATGCGGACAATTTTTAAAAGACGGTACGTATGATGTCGTTGTACTGGATGAAATCAATATTGCACTTTATTTGAAATTATTACCGGTGGACTTGGTGTTAAAAGCTTTGGATGAGCGTGATTCGAAAGTAGAAGTGATTCTTACAGGTCGTTATGCGCCACAGATGTTAATGCAGTATGCGGATTTGGTCACAGAAATGAAAGAAATCAAACACTATTATCAGCAAGGGGTTTTATCTAGAAAAGGGATTGATTGCTAAACCACATTATTATTGTTATGTCCAGACTAGAATCGGGTATACAGTAATGTAAACAGGGGGTGGTGAGGTGAATTTTTTTAAGAAAAGCTTGGCAAAAACTTTGTCAGGATTAATTGCTATCATTTTGCTTATGGTATTCACCTTTATTGGCATTGTGAATTTCAATTTTACAAGCAAGAAAATAGAAGAAGATTTATATAAACAAACCTTGATTCAATCGGAATCCATCACAAAGGAAATTGAACACATTTTTGATAGCGCGGCGATTTATGCCCAACAGATGTCCCTAAATCGAGATGTCATTAGATTCATCAAGAATGTGAAATCCTGGCGGGATATCCGAACTTATGATAACTATGAGTATGTCTATGATTATTTGAAAAAGGTGCAGGCCAGCGAAGAGGTGCATTTCATTTCATGGTTTGCCAGCATAGAGGGCAATTATTATCTGGATAGTAGGGGAATCACTTCAGAAGATGGCTATGAATGCATTAAGCGTCCGTGGTATCCAGTTGCAGTGGGCACAGATGGCGTTGGACAAACGCCACCTTATCAAGAGTGGACGACCAATGATATTGTCATCTCGAATATATTGGCGCTTCGAGAGGCAGGAGAAGTCTACGGTGTAGTTGCTGTGGACATTCAGTTGACAACGATTCCTAGAATTATTGAGGGTGTTAAAATCAATGAACTGGACAAAAACTTCATTCTCACGGCAGAGGGAAATTATGTCTATCATGAAAATCCTGAGATGGGTCTGGATAATTCGATTATGGATGAGTCGGATGGCCTTTATTCGTATCGGTCATTAATCACAAATCCAGACCGAGCACTGCATCAAGTGACCTATAATGGCAGAAGTTATTACCTGATGAGTCATAGAATCGAAAACAATGGCTGGTATGTCGTGTCCTTGATTGACCATACGACCGTGCAAGAGGGCATGAACGATATATTAAGAGTCGTGGCTTTGGTGATGGCGGGCTTTTTCGTTTTGGCGATTATCGCGATCTATATCATTGTCACTGATAGAACGTCACCATATGATTTTTTGGTTTCTTTTGCAGAGGATATTGCCAACGGTGATTATAACCATGAAATTCCGGAGCAATATCTGGAGCGGCCGGATGAAATGGGTGCCTTGTCTCATTCCTTCCAGAAGATTACAAACGCTTTCAAAAATGAGAATAGTCAGTTGGAAGAACAGGTTTCGAAAATCAACGAGGTATTGGAAAAGCAATATGCTTATATTCTAGAGACGGAAAAAGCGGCTTCATTAGGAAATCTTGTCGCAGGGGTATCTCATGAGATCAACACGCCGCTGGGTGTTGGCATATCCACCAGTTCCTACATGGAAACCATTACGGAAGAAATTATTGATAAGATGATGGCGAATACGATGTCAAAAGACGATTTACTCAAGTATTTTGAACGGATTTCCGAGTCGTCTGATATCTTGAATTCCAATTTAAATCGGGCGGCAGGCCTTGTTAGAAGTTTCAAAAATATCGCTGTTGACCAAGGCAGTGAAATCAAAGAGCAGTTTCAGTTGGCCAAAGTCATTGAAGACGTGGTCACCAGCTTGAAAAATGAATACAAGAGAAAACGACATACGATTTACTATGCCTGTGACGAGGATATTTATATCAACAGTTACCCAGGTTTATTTGCACAAATGTTCACCAATCTTACAATGAATGCCATACAGCATGCTTTCAGGGATCGGATGGATGGTAAGATCAATATCAATTGCTGGATTGATGGTGATTTGTTATTCATCATCTTTGAAGATAATGGCAGAGGTATTCCGGAAGAGGACCATAAAAAAGTATTTGAACCTTTCTACACCACTTATAGAGAAAACGGCAACAGTGGTTTGGGTATGAGCATCATTCATAATATCATTACTCAAAATTTGAATGGCAAGATACAAATGGAAAGTAAGGTGGATGAGTATACCAAGTTCACCATCGTCATTCCTATTGAAAAATAAGGTTATGGAGTTATAAAGGGCGGGGGAGAAAACGTGGAAGAAGTATTCGTAGATGCTAATCAAATAAAAAAAATAGTCGAAAAGACCCTGGAAACAATCGAAAAGAGCAAGAATGAAATATACAGCATTGTAGAAAATGCCCTTGCAGAAGTGGAGCGTATAAAAAATCGACTTCAAGAAATACAAGAGCAGATGTATCAAGTCATCGAGAATGTAGACAAGCCTTCATCTATATGGGGATCAAAATTTTAGAGGCTCAAGAAGAAGAACGGCGACGGCTTTCGAGGGATATTCACGATGGCCCTGCTCAGTCGATTGCCAATATCGTACTGAAAGCGGAAATATGTAAGACGATGATGGCGAGAGATGTTCAAAAAGGCTTGGATGAGTTGGAGGATTTGAAGAACTCAGTACGCTTGACGCTACAGGATATTATATTGTTGGATGTCAATTTACCGGATATGACTGGGATTGATGTTTTGCGTACTATTAAGGCCGAAAACTTGGATACCAAAGTGATCATGATTACCGCTGATGGAGAAAGGGAGACGCTTTTTAAAGCCATCGAATCAGGTGCTCAAGGTTATATTCTAAAAGATTCCGGGCTCTTAGGCAGAAAGCGGATTTCTGAGGATTACTACCTAGTGATTTCGCCTTGTAATCAGGTGCATATGATGGCCATGGCCTTTCCTATTGACGTTGTCTATGTCGATGGCACTGGGAGCGTGTTGGATATGGACCTTGGCTTGAAGCCTTGGACTGTCGGTAAAATGAGAAGAAAAGCGCGATGGGTCATTGAAGCGCATGTCGGTTATATTTCTGATAAACTTCAAATCGGGGATTGTCTGCGTATAGAAAACAAGTATAATAGTCTTGAGGTGATGGAATGAAGATTACAGCCCTGATGGACAATATTTCTTTACAGGATGATTTATACAGTGAACATGGACTGAGTCTCTATATTGAAACAGAAGACAAACGCATCTTATTCGATACAGGTAAGACAGGCCTATTTTACGAAAATGCAGAGCTTTTGGGTATCGACATTGCTCAGGTGAATGTTGTTATTTTGTCTCACGGCCATTATGACCATGGTGGTGGGCTTGGTGTGTTTTTTGAACATAATAATCATGCGCAGGTCTATGTGGCAAAAGGCGCTTTTGATATGCGGTATGGTATCCGCGAAAGTGGTGAACAGGCCTATATCGGATTGGATCAAAGTTTGAAGGGGCATCCGCAAATCTGTGAAATGGAGGGCTTTGTCCGATTGGACAACAAGATGACTGTTTTTTCCGGTGTGACAGGTGGGTATCCAAGACCAGTTGCCAATGGAAATCTTGTCAGTCTTTCTGAAGAGGGTGTCATGTTTTTGGATGATTTTGAACACGAACAGAATTTGATGATCGAAGAAAAGGGCAAGCGCTTTTTATTTGCGGGTTGTGCCCATAACGGCATTTGCAATATCGTTGAATACGCTACGGAGACGTTAGGGCTCAAACCGGATTATGTGATAGGGGGATTCCACTTGCATAATCGTCTAGAGACGCTTTGTGCCACAGAAGGAGATGTTGCTGAAGTTGCCCAGGTTTTACTGGAATCGGGAGCGGTCTTTTATACGGGACATTGTACGGGTGAAGTTGCCTATGAACAGTTGAAAGACATCATGGGTGACCATATATTTTACTTGTCTGTTGGCATGATGTTGACGTTTTAGAAATGGGGTGATGGGATGATGAAAGCACACAGAAGGTTGGATTCAGGTATTGAACAATATATTTTCAGTTTAGAAGAACATGGTTTATCATTTGATATCAATATTACGACGCTGATCGACGGTGGTGAGGCTTTGTTGATTGATGCAGGATATCCTGAGCACGGTTCGGTGGTGAAGAAGATGCTGGACGAACGTGGCATTCAGGTGAAAAGGCTTGTTTTATCCCACTATCATCCGGATCATGCAGCGGGCATGGTGGCATTCCCGGACGCTAATATTTATTGCAGCGAAGATTATGAAATCAATTTCAAGAATTGTAGCGAATTATGGGATGCAGAAACCGCGTATAGAAAAGCGGATTATTTATTACATACGGGTGATCAGATGACTTTTGGAGCATTTGAGCTGACATTTCATAAGACACCCGGGCATTCTGTTTGCAGCCTTTCGGTGATTATCAACGGTGCCTATGTACATCCCGGTGATTTGATTATGAACGACCAGCATGATCAGCCTGCTTTGCCTCTGATATGTAAGGATGGTGATATCGGAGAGCATTTGAAAAGCTTGGAATGGCTTTTGAGTCAGTCGGATAAGATCTTCTTGCTGCCTCATGGCAACACCCTAGTTTCTCAGGAGGCGATTGTGCATGCCATTACCATCAGAGCCCTATATTTGAAATCCTTGATTGAAGCTTATGAGTTATGGCATGATAAGAATTATGAAGCACTTAAATTGGAAGCGTGGTCGTGTCCGCAGTGGCACAAGGCAAATATGAAAATGGCCCAGGTTAGAGTGCTGTAGATAGGGGCGTGGCAGATGACATTATGGATTGATGCGGACGGTTGTCCGGTGGTCAAATTGGCGATTGGCATTGGGAAGGCTTATCAGCTACCGGTGGTCGTTGTGAAAAATCATGCGGTGTATATCGACGATGCGTATGCTAAAGTGGTAACGGTAGATGTTTCCAGAGATTCGGCGGACTTTTACATCGTGAATCATATGGCGAGTGGCGATATTGTGGTGACCCAGGATTATGGATTGGCCGCTATGGTGCTTTCCAGAAGCGGCAAATGTATTAGCCAAAGTGGTCGTTTAATGACACGGGATAACATCGAGCTTTTATTGGACCAAAGACACACCAGTCGTGTGGATCGGCAAAAAAATAGAAAATATACCAAATTCAAAAAGAGAACAGAGGAAGAGAATCTTGCTTTCGAATCCATGTTGAAGCGGTTAATTGAATCGGACCTATAGTGTCCGATTTTTTTGTTGACTTTTGGGTATAACTGTAATGTCAGTATTTGAACGAAAGTGAGGGATATGCTATGGGTATGAAGCTACAGACAAAGATAGCGACGTTTACGGTGATCATTATTGTAATCGTCAGCGCATTGTTGACGTATCAAAGCTCGCAACAATTGAAAAGTGCTATGTACGTTGAATTAGAGAGACAAGGTTATCAGTTGGGAGAAAGTGTCAATCAAAAGGTAGCGATTTCAGAGTCCTTTTATGACACCGTAGACCAGTTGATGGCAGAGAAAATTCTATTGGCCAGTGAGGCGATGAATTTGATTCCAGAAGAGCTGATGACCAACGAGCTTGTGGATGCTTACTTGAACAAGGTTTCGGTTGACGAAATTTACGTCATCAACCAGAATCGTGAGATTGCATACTCCAATATCCGAGATTATATCGGATGGCAGTACCCGGTAGGTCACCCGCTGGATCCAGTATTTAATGGCACAGAGCATAGTATCATAGAAGATGTTAGAGCGGATATCATTTCTGGAAATATGCTTAAATACGGTGGATCTGCCATGGATAATGGATTTTTAGCAACCCAGGTAGGGATTAAGGCAACAGTTATCTCGGATATTTTAGATGAATTTAGTGCCTCTCAATTGATGAATGAACTTTATGATAATCCGATGGTCGTCAAGGCCTTTTTGGTTACGATGGAATTGACACAGGAAGAGCAGGATAAGAAACTAGCCCTTCAGGATTATGACGACACCAAACGCATTCCTGTCATTTCTGCTGGATTACAGGATGAGGAGGGTTATGTCGATTATACCGATGAAGTCGGTTTAGGCGTTATGTCTAGTGGACAGCAAGTTTCCAGACCGATTGTCAGAGATGATGGTACCCGGGGCTATGAGGTTTTGATGCCATATACGAAAGATGGAAAAACCGCAGGTTTAATCACCATCGTACTTTCTCTTGACAATTTAGACAAACAG
>JAFGTX010000007.1 GCA_016938815.1 Clostridia bacterium
AAAATTTAACGACGCTGAAGGAGGTTGTAAATGACTAAGAGAGAGAATGAAATCTTAGAAATGATTCAGAACAACCCAATGATTTCACAAAAGGAAATTGCGGAAAAGCTGAATATAACCCGTTCTTCTGTCGGTGTACACATCGCAAGTCTTATCAGCCAAGGGTTTATTGCCGGCAAAGGTTATGTTGTAAATGAAGGTTTTTTTGTGACGGTCGTTGGTGGCAGTAACATGGATATTTTGGGTAAACCCAGCGTGCCCATGAAAGGCAACGATTCGACGCCAGGCACCATATCCTATTCAGAGGGTGGCGTTGGACGGAACATTGCTGAGAATCTGGCAAAACTGTCTGCACCGGTCAAGCTCTTGTCGGTGGTTGGCAAGGATAGCAACGGCGAACGTATTTTGAACAGTGGTATGCGTAGTGGTATCGACATGAGCCGTGTCAAAGTAGTGGAAGGCATGTCGACATCGACCTATTTGTCTGTCCTCAATCATGAAGGAGAAGTGCTGAATGCCCTTTCCGACATGGACATTGTTTCGGAGATCAATAGTGGGTATATATTGGAATGCATGGGTCTGATGAACCGTTCTAAATTGGTATGTGTCGATACCAATCTGGAACCGACGGTTTTGGAACTGGTTTTTAACCAGTGTCAGGCACCTATTTTTATCGACACGGTATCGTCTGCCAAATGTACGAAAATACTGGGATTTGAAGATAAGATATTTTTGCTGAAGCCAAACGTCATCGAAACGGAAAAGTTGCTGAATATGACGATTAAGAGCGAAGCGGATATCCTTTCGGCCATGGCCCAGTTTTTAGAAAAGGGCATCAAGAATATCATCATTACCGCAGGAACAGATGGCGTCTATTTTGCCGATGCCAGAGGTATGTGGCATGCACAGGCAGAAAAGGCGGAAATCGTCAACAGCAATGGTGCAGGAGATGCTTTCATGTCAGGTTTACTCTATGGCTTTTTAAATGGAGAGTCTTTGGAAGAGGCCTGTGTGACCGGCTACAATGCATCGCTGATTACGCTGAAAAGCGCTTCGACCATCAATCCGGCGTTATCGGATAAAGTGCTGGAAGAACAGAAAAGTAAACAAGAGGTAAAATTAAGAAAATTAAGAGGTGAAAAATAATGAATAATGTCAATTTGATTAACTATTTAGATATCCATCCGGAAGTAAAAACGGCTTTAGAAGAAGGGAAACCAGTGGTAGCTCTTGAATCGACTATCATTTCTCACGGTATGCCATACCCTCAAAACGTGGAGACAGCTAGAGAAACAGAACGCATCATCAGAGAATATGGTGCAGTACCGGCAACGATTGCCATCATCAAGGGCAGAATCAAAATTGGACTGGATGATGAGCAATTGGAATACTTCGGTAAAGCGTCAGGCATTGCCAAAGTGAGTCGTAGAGATATGGCCTACATCGTATCACAGGAAGTGGACGGTGCGACAACTGTGGCAGCAACGATGATCTGTGCAGAACTTGCAGGCATCCATGTTTTCGTAACAGGCGGTATCGGTGGCGTTCATCGTGGTGCAGAGAATACTTTTGACATTTCTGCAGACCTTACGGAACTTAGCAAGACCAATGTAGCGGTCATCTGTGCCGGTGCGAAATCCATCTTGGATATTGGTTTGACTTTGGAATACTTGGAGACGTTAGGTGTGCCGGTTATAGGCTTTGGTACAGATGAGTTTCCAGCTTTCTACACAAGAAAAAGTGGTTACAAGACCAATATTAGCTTGAATTCAGAGAAAGAAATAGCCAAAATGTTAAAGGCAAAATGGGAACTTGGTCTTGAAGGCGGCGTGGTCATAGGCAACCCAATTCCGGAAGCCTACTCTATGGACGAAGACTACATCACTAAAAACATCGATGTCGCTATTTTAGAAGCGGAAAAACTGGGCATCAAGGGCAAAGATGTTACACCATTTTTATTGGATAAAATAAAAACAGCAACAGAAGGCAAAAGCCTTGAATCCAACATTCAATTGGTTTATAACAACGCACGCGTCGGTGCAAAAATTGCCGTTGACCTTGCGGGGTGTTTATAAATCGTTACAGGAGCATTACAAAGACTTAATAATTCGTAATATAAACGTAATTGACTATCAGGGGGGGTAATGATAGGATTATATCGTTCGAAAAAACTTTTTAAACAAATTACATTTATTCCCCCCCCATAAAGATAAATGTAAACAATCAAGCGACTCGGGTGATGTGAAAGCATCGTTCGAGTTTTCTTCTTTTTTGTTATTCATTTGGAAATTGGGTAAAAGGTAAACAGTACAAATTACAGGAGGAATAGACATGAAATATATTGATGAGCGTGTTGTTGAAACCATTCGTTTTCTTGCTGTTGATGCTGTAGAAAAGGCCAATTCAGGTCACCCGGGTTTACCGATGGGGGCGGCGGCGATGACTTATGTTCTATGGAAAGACTTTTTAAAAGGCAGTGCAACTGATCCTAAATGGTTTGACAGGGATAGATTTGTCTTATCGGCAGGCCATGGATCGGCCCTATTATATACCTTGTTGCATCTTTTCGGATACGATGTGACCCTTGAGGATTTAAAGCAATTTAGACAATTGGGATCAAAGACACCAGGACATCCGGAATTTCTCGTCACACCGGGTGTGGAAACGACAACAGGTCCACTGGGACAGGGCTTTGCCAATGCAGTCGGCATGGCGATTGCCGAAAGACGTATGGCTGAAGAATTCAACATGTCGGACTACTGCATGGTGGATCACTATACCTATGTGCTCTGCGGTGATGGCGACCTCATGGAAGGTGTCAGTGCAGAAGCGGCTTCCCTTGCAGGGCACCTAAAACTGGGCAAATTGATTGTCCTATACGATTCAAACAGGATCACCATTGATGGCAATACGGATTTGGCCTTTACGGAAAACGTAGGCCGTCGTTTTGACGCCTATGGCTGGGAAGTCATCAAGGTGGATAATGGCAATGATTATGACCAAGTGTACGATGCGATAAAAGCGGCGCGCGTGGATACCTCCAAGCCGACGCTGATTATTTCACAGACGACAATAGGCTATGGTAGTCCTAACAAGGCGGGTAAATCATCGGTACATGGTTCCCCACTTGGGAAAGAAGAATTGATGCTGACCAAGAGGGCCTTCAATTGGGATGAGGAAGAGACTTTTGTCATCCCGGATGAAGTATCCGCCTATATGGGTGAGATCATAGACAAGCGGGAAATCGAGCGTTTCATGTGGGAAGAGCGCCTAGAGGAATACATGGTAAACTTTCCTGACAAGGGTGATTTGCTCAAGCGATGGCTGGATTTTGAAACCGTGGAGCTGAGCATAGAAGATTTTTCGGATGTTATCGATTTCAATAAGGCGGACGCGACCCGGTCTTCCGGCGGGAAAATCATGAACAAACTCTACCAGCATGTGCCTAATTTCATGGGTGGATCGGCGGACTTGAACGCCTCGACAAAAACCTACCTAGAGGGTAGTCCTTATTTCCAATTTGACAATCTTAAGGGTAACAACATTGCTTTTGGTATTCGTGAACATGCTATGGGCGCAATTTTAAATGGTATGGCCCTTCATGGCGGCCTGCGCGTATTCGGTTCCACCTTCCTCGTCTTTGCGGATTATATGAAGCCGGCGATTCGGTTAGCGGCCCTCATGGAACTACCGGTGGTATTCATCTTTACCCATGACAGTGTCGGCGTTGGCGAGGATGGACCGACACATCAACCGATTGAACAACTGGCCATGCTTCGAGGCATACCAAATCTCAACGTTTATAGGCCTGCAGACTCTAAAGAAACGGTAGTCGCTTGGATTGAGGCCATGAACCGCTTTGATGGACCGAGTGCCCTCGTTCTTTCCAGACAGAACCTTTTCGTGCCGGGCATGACGGGTGAAGAAGCCCATAATGGGGCCTACATCGTGGGTAAGGAACGTAACGATGACTTTGACGCTGTTGTCATTGCAACGGGTTCAGAGGTGTCTCTGGCTATGCAGGCAAAGGATATCTTGGAGACGGAAGGCATTGATATCAGAGTGGTCAGCATGCCTTGTCAGGAAAGATTTGAACAGATGTCGGCAGAATACAAAGACAGCATTCTTCCGTCGCGCATCAGTCATGTGGTCACTGTGGAAGCGGGGAGAGATATGGGGTGGTACCGTTACGCCGGACGTTATGGTCTAACCGTCAGCATCAACCGCTTCGGGGAATCCGGTCCTGGTGACCTCATTATGAGCCATTTCGGCTTTGAGCCGAGGGCACTGGCAGATAAAATTAAGGATTTTGTCCGATAAAATTATCAAACAAACGATTAAGCAAATGTTAAGAGGGTATCCTATAAACGGAGAAAATTTCGTCGATAGAATACCCTTTTTTTACATAAAATTTTTTTATAGAAATTGTATCTCGTATTATTAAGTGATAGAATAAATTTGAAGAGAAAACCAAGTTCTATGTTTAGAGTTTGGTACTTTTTATGGTCTAGCAATCTATATTTGGTATATAGCGATGAAGGAAACACTATATATTGTGGGGTGAAAGCGTGTTCAATAGAGTGATTAAGCGTAATGGGGAAGAGGTTGAAGGCAACAGAAGTAAGATTGAAGAGGCGGTTTTTAAGGCGCTGGTGGTCACGTGTGATCAAAGAAGTCGACTGGAACTGCGTAAATTATCAGAGGTCGTCACCGACTATGTGGTTCAGGAAATCAAGAAAAATAAGTCGTCGTCATACATACCGAAAGTGGAAGAGATTCAGGATGCGGTGGAGCTCATCTTGATGCGGGTAGGCGAATACGATACGGCAAAAGCCTATATTCGATATAGATACGAACATAAAAAACAAAGAGAACACAAGAAAACGGCAATGGATATACTCAGCCTTTTCGATGAATACATTGGACAAAGCGATTGGACAGTCAAGGAAAATTCCAACATGAGCTACAGTTTGCAAGGCCTCAATAACCATGTCATCGCAAAAGCTACGAAAACATTCTGGTTGCACAATGTCTACAATGATTCCATTAGAGATGCTCATGAGTCAGGAGATTTACATATTCATGACTTAGGTCTTTTATCGACTTATTGCTGTGGCTGGAGTTTGGAGGATTTACTGACTTCAGGTTTTGGTGGGGCTATCGGTAAAGTGGAGTCATCACCGCCCAAACATTTTGAGGCGGCTTTGATGCAACTGGTTAATTTCATTTACACACTACAGGGGGAAGCGGCAGGCGCTCAAGCGGTTTCGAATTTCGATACTCTATTGGCACCCTTTGTCCGCATGGATAAGTTGACTTATGACGATGTGAGACAGTCTCTTCAATCCTTTGTATTCAATATGAACATTGCGACGCGGGTTGGTTTTCAAACCCCTTTCTTTAATCTGACAATGGATAAGGATGTGCCGTCGACACATAAAAACCTGCCGATTTTGATTGGCGGCAAAAGGGACTTCAATCATACCTACAGTGAGTTTCAAGAAGAGATGGACATGATCAACAAGGCTTTCTGTGAGGTCATGATGAAGGGTGACGCCAAGGGTCGGGTATTTACTTTCCCGATTCCAACCTACAACATCACCGGTGATTGGAACTGGGACAGCGAAGTGACCAACAGCATTATGGAAATGACCGCAAAATTTGGTATTCCGTACTTCAGCAATTTCGTCAATTCAGACATGAACCCTGAAGATGCGCGGTCCATGTGTTGTCGTTTGAGACTGGATAACAGGGAACTTCAAAAACGGGGTGGTGGCCTTTTCGGTGCAAATCCTATGACCGGCTCTATCGGTGTTGTAACGATCAACATGGCGCGACTCGGCTATGTTTCTGAAACGGTTGAAGAGCTTTTCGACCGTCTAGAGCGCTTGATGGAAATCGCGAAGGATTCCCTAGAAGCCAAGAGGGTCATTTTAGAAGAGAACATTTTAAAGGGTCTGTATCCTTATTCAAGACATTACCTTGCAAAAATATATGAAACTCAAGGCGAATATTGGTTTAACCATTTTGCGACGATTGGTCCGAACGGCATCAACGAATGTATCCTGAACTTCACTGGCGGCAGAGAGTCCATTGTGACGACAGCGGGCAAGGAATTCGCAGAAGAGATTTTAGACCATATGAATGACGTCCTCATACGATTCCAAGAGGAGACAGGTCATTTATACAACTTGGAAGCGAGTCCTGCAGAAGGCACCGCTTACCGATTTGCACGACTGGATGTAGAGCGTTACGAAGACATTATCACAGCGGGGTCAGGCGTACCTTATTATACCAACAGCACTCAGTTGCCAGTGGGTCATACGGAAGATTTATTCGATGCCCTTGATTTGCAGGAGTCCTTACAAACCAAGTACACGGGTGGTACCGTATTCCACGGCTTTGTGCCTGAACGACTGGAATCGCCTGAAACGGTCAAGAAAGTCTTAAAGAAGGTAATGCACGGTTACAAAATTCCTTACTTTACGTTGACACCGACCTTCAGTATCTGTCCAGAACACAAATATCTTGCAGGTGAAGTGCCGACATGTCCTATTTGTGGCAAGGAAACTGAAGTTTGGACTCGGGTTGTTGGTTATCACCGCCCGGTTCAAAACTGGAATGAAGGTAAGCAGGAAGAATACAGGGAGCGTCAAACCTTCTCTGTATCTTAAGAGATTAGAGGGTTAGCAATATGAAAATCATGGGATTCTATAAAAGCACCATGCTGGATTATCCGGATCATATCGCGTCTGCCATTTTCACAAGGCAATGCAATTACCGGTGTCCTTATTGCCATAACGGCGATTTGGTGCTTGAAAACTCCGATCAATGGGATATCGATGAGACACAGGTCATAGCGCATTTGGAAAAAAGAAAAGACATCTTGGAGGGCCTCGTGATTTCCGGTGGCGAGCCGACTTTATCTAAAGGACTGGTACCCTTTATCGAAAAGGTCAAGGCCTTGGGTATGAAGGTAAAGCTGGATACCAATGGGACCAATCCAGAGATGCTTCAATCCCTGATTGAAAAAAATCAAGTGGATTATATTGCGATGGATGTTAAGAACAGTTTGGATAAATACCCTGAAACTGCAGGCGTATCAAGCATTGATAAGGCAAACATCCTAAAGTCCATTGACCTCATCGTTCACAGTGGTATCGATCATGAGTTTCGCACAACAATTATTAAGGAATTTCATGAAAAACATGATATAATAAACATGGCAGGGATGATTAAAGGAGCTAAAGCCTATTATCTTCAGCAATACGAGCCATCTGAAAAGATGCTGGCCAAGGGGCCCTTTCATTTCTATACGGTAGAGGAAATGGCGACCTTTAAAAGTGCAATTGAACAGTACCATTATGTCTCTAAAGTTGAAATAAGGGGGAGATTTTAGAGACGGTAGACTGTATGAACTTATAATAGGTTATCAAAAAGAAAAAGAGACCGACTGGGGGGCAGAGGGTCTCTTTTTCTTTTTTGTAAATAGATAAACTCTATTTAAACACCGGTGTCACCGGTGCCTTACCTTCTAAAACATTGATCAGGTTATGGGCGACGAGGAGGGACATGCGTTCTCTCGTCTCTTTGGTAGAACTGCCGATATGCGGCAATAGGACCACATTGTCCATCTGGAGCAACGCTTCCGGCACGTGAGGTTCATCCTCGAAGACATCCAGTCCGGCACCGTATAACTGCTTTTCCTGAAGAGCCTTTATAAGGGCCTTTTCATCGACGACAGGGCCTCTTGAGGTGTTGATGAGGATGGCATTATCCTTCATCAAAGCCAACTCCTCCGCCCCAATCAAATGACGTGTTTCTTCATTTAGGGGTACGTGAATGGAAACGAAATCGCTGTTGCTGAGCAGTTCATCAAAAGCCACGTATTTGGCATTGTATTGCTTCTCGAATTCAAAATCCCTGTGTCGGTTATAATAAAGAATGTCCATATGATAGCCGCGGGCCTTTTCGGCAAAGCGTCGGCCGATATTGCCGGCACCGATAATGCCAAGGGTCTTGTTGAAAACGTCCATACCTAAAAAGAGGTTTGTGGAGAACTTTTGCCACTTGCCGTCTCTGACGTAGCGGTCCGCTTCGACGATTCTACGAGCCACAGCAAAGAGAAGGGCCCATGCGGTTTCAGCGGTTGTATCTGAAAGGACATCAGGCGTGTTGGTGACGATCAGGTTGCGCTTTACAGCCGCTTCTATATCGATGTTGTTAAAGCCGACTGCGAAATTCGCCATAATCTGCACATTAGGACAAGACTCAATCACGTCGTAATCGATTGGGTTGAGTAAACTGGTGCCTATGCCATCGTATTTGTTAAATTCACGAATCATTTCTTCTTTTGTCATGGAATGACCGGACGTATTCACGGTTACGTCAAAGTGTTCTTTAAGTAAGTCGATACCCGCTTGTGGTATCGGTTCTGTAATGAGTACTTTTTTCAATAAAATCACCACCTTATAGATAATATACACCAAAATGGACTGCTTAAATACCAGAACATAAAAATTATAATGTTATTTTTTTATATCACTGAGCTATTTAGGGACTGCTAGAATAAAAATAAAAAAATACAGTATTACAGAAATAAATTAAATCATTCTAAACTCTTGAAATTTTGATAGCCACATATCATAATGAGGGTAGCGTTAGTAATAGACGATATCTAGGAGGGAAACAATGATTAATAATAGAGTAAAAGCCTTGAGAGAACAAATGAAGGCTACAAAAATTGACTGTTATATTATTCCTAGCTTTGATGCCCATCAAAGTGAGTATGTTGCGGATCACTGGAAATGTAGAGCATGGATTTCAGGCTTTACAGGTTCTGCCGGTACAGTTGTTGTGACACAGGATCAAGCACTGCTTTGGACAGATGGTCGTTACCATCTTCAAGCTGCAAATGAACTTGAAGGTTCTGAATACATTCTTATGAAGCAAGGTCTTCCGGGTGTGCCAACGATCGGTGAATGGATTGCAGACACACTTGCTGATGACGCTTGCGTTGGATTTGATGGTAAGCTTTTTGCCTATAGCTCTTACCAAGAATTCGTAAGAGAATTTGAATTGACAAACTTTGTCAT
>JAFGTX010000099.1 GCA_016938815.1 Clostridia bacterium
AAAAGAAAAGTAAAAAGAAGGACTCTGAGAGTTTTTATCGAATATATTCATTAGTCAATGTTATTGGAAGGTGATACAGTGAGATATATAAAGATTGCAGAAGCAAAAGAGGGCATGAAAATAGCAGAACCAATATTTAATGAAGACGGTTCTTTGGAATTGTTGAGTGCGGGAAGTGTTTTGAACGATCGCTATATCAATTTGATTGTTCGTGCTGGTGTGGATGAGATCAAAATATACGAAGCATCTGATGAACCTCCTGTGACGCAGGTGCCAAATAGCGCCAGTCTTCAAGCCAACACAGTCGAAAAAGCGGCTCAGATGACAGGAGAAGAATTTGACATTCGCGCTTTTAAGACCGAACTTGAAGAAATGGATGAAGAGGACTATGGTCCTGTTATTAAAAGTGTTTGCAATGCAAATATGGAAATTCATGTTTTGACGGGAGAGGGCAATATCCCATTTGATAAGAAACATGAAGAAATGATTACGAAGACAAAGGAAGTTTTTGAACATTTAAAGACGGCGAACGATATCGACTTGGACTTGATCAAAGGCGAAATTGTTAATGCACTGCCGGATATGATCAGAAACAACGACGTCTTGATGCGACTAAGACAATTGGAAGAAACCGATGATTATACTTTCCAGCATTCTATTAGAGTATCCATGCTGGCGACGATGATCGGCAAGTGGCTAGGCTATGCAGAGAAGCAGCTGATAGAACTGGCTGAAGCAGCATTGCTCTTTGATATTGGAAAAATGAAAATCCCAGGATTCATCATGAACAAACCTGAAACGGTCACCGAGGATGAATACGAAGTCCTTAAGCGACATGCTCAGTTTGGTTACCGGGTGTTGATGATGACACAGGGCGTGACCTCTAATATCAAATACAGCGCTTTACAGCACCACGAGAGAATGGATGGTAGTGGTTATCCCCTGAGACTTAGAAGTGGTCAGATTCATGAGTATGCTAAAATCATCATGATCTGTGATATTTTCGATGCGATGACTCATGATCGTCCCTACAAGAAAAAGATATCACCGTTTAAAGCGGCGGAGTATATTGCATGGCAAAGTGGTTCTTCTTTAGACTATAAAATTGCCTATGTATTTCTCTCTAACTTGGCGGAATATTTTGTCGGTAAAGACGTTAGATTATCTAACAAGCAAACGGGAACCATCGTTTATGTGGATGTGAATTTCCCAACGCGGCCATTGGTTAAGGTAGCGGATGGCTTTATCGACTTGGTCAAAGATAAAGAGGTCTTTATTGAAGATTTTGAGGGTTAAGACCTTGACAATTTTCAATATATGGATTACGATATAAAAAATATTGGAATGCGTTGAAGACATTAGTAGTCAATAGAGAGGATATAGAGAGTGAACTGTAGTGGTGGAAGGTTCAACGAATGCTATTGATGAATTACAGGTTGGAGCAACGATGAGAAATCATTGCGGGTTGTACCTACGATACGGGTATTGAGGCATTTGCTTTCTGCAGATGTGAATTAAGGTGGTAACACGAGACAATCGTCCTTATAGGGATGGTTGTCTCTTTCAGTTTTTTGGAAATAAAAGGAGGCTATAAAAATGAGTGTATTTGAGATTTTAAAAGAGAGAGGGTTCATTGAACAAGTAACCCACGAGGAAGAAGTTAAGGAACTTCTGGACAAAGAGAAGGTGACATTTTACATCGGTTTTGACCCAACGGCAGACAGCTTGCATGTTGGACACTTTATCCAAGTCATCGTTATGATGCACATGCAGCGCGCTGGTCACGTTCCGATTGCCATCATCGGTGGCGGTACGGCTAAAGTCGGTGACCCATCGGGTAAAACGGACATGAGAAAGATGATGACAAATGAGACCATCATCGAAAATGGCCGAAAAATGAAGGCTCAAATGTCTAAGTACTTGAATCTCGACGGTGTGAATGGCCACTTTGTCAACAATGCTGATTGGCTGGACAACTTGAACTACATTGAATTCTTGAGAGAGTACGGCAGCAAGTTCTCAGTTAACAGAATGCTAGCAGCAGAATGTTTTAAACAGCGTTTGGAAAAAGGTCTTTCGTTCCTTGAGTTCAATTACATGATCATGCAGGCTTACGACTTCTTAGAGCTTAATAAACGTTACAATTGCAAAATGCAACTAGGTGGTAACGACCAATGGTCTAATATAATTGCCGGTGTGAACTTGATTAGAAAAGCAGAGCAAGGCGATGCTTTTGGTTTAACTTTCAAACTGTTAACGACTTCTGAAGGTAAGAAAATGGGTAAAACTGAAAAAGGTGCTATCTGGATCGATCCGGAAAAGACGTCGCCGTTTGAGATGTACCAATACTTTAGAAACGTAGATGATGCGGATGTTGAAAATTGCTTGGCACTATTGACATTCTTGCCAATGGACGAAGTGAGACGTCTTGGTTCTTTGGAAGGTTCTGAAATCAACAAGGCGAAAGAAGTTTTGGCTTACGAATTCACTAAACTGGTACATGGTGAGGAAGAAGCAACTAAAGCGCAGGATGCAGCAAGATCACTTTTCTCGGGCGGTATGGACAGTTCCAATATTCCAAGCTCTCCGGTGACAAAGGAAGCTTTAGAAAAGGGCTTGGATCTCCTCGATGTGCTATGTGACATTGGTTTCATAAAGACAAGAGGCGAAGGCAAGCGCCTTGTTAAGCAAGGCGGTATTTACGTCAATGAAGTGGCAGTGGAAGATTTTGCAAAAACATTGACCGTGACTGATCTAGATGAAGATAAGATTACGATTCGTAAGGGTAAGAAAGTGTTCCATCAATTAAAATTATAAGTCGACATGAAAGCATTGGTATAAAACCGATGCTTTCTTTAGTATAATGGTAATAGTATAGAAGGAATTTGAGGCGGTGGATAGATTGGCACAAAGCTACTTTATTATAGAAAAAGGCATTATTGAACGCACGGATTTGAGCATCTACGAAAAGATGTGCTGTGTGGTTCTCGCGAAGTGGGCTTCGGAATCAAGACCCTTTTTTGATATGGCGACGCTAGCGGACCAAATGAGTTGCGATGAATATACCGCTAGGGCGACAATCAAACAATTGAAGCTCAAGGGGCTGATTAGCTCTGAGGAAGAGGTTTCCTCTCAGTATGCAATACCTAGAATTATAAAAGCGGAAGCGGTGAGCGGTTTAGATCCGATCACCTATTCGGACACAGCGCTTATTTCGGTGGAGACAAGAGCGAAAAAACTGTCCAAAGAAGAGATGATCGAAAAAGTTCGGGACATACTGGAAGAATCCATTAATGATTCGGAGGCCCGCATCATTCTAAATTTTGCGGATGATGATTTAGATAAAATCGAAGCATGCTATAGAAAAGCAAGACAACAACCGGTGTCGGACAAGGTTGAGGCACTTATGATGGAATTGCAGCGTAAGGAAGCGCCGCTTAGATCCGTATCCGAAACTGTTGAAGTTGTAGAGAAACCGCTGATACAAGAGGTGGTTGAAGCGCCATTTGAAGAGAAGGCAAGTACACTTGCAACGGCTTCGGAAGAAAAAAGTGATAAACCCTGGTATTTGGACGAGGATGTCGACGATATCATCAAGCCACCATCGGGCAATCAAATCAATACGAATATGCTTAATAAAATGCGCGCTTATGGAAAAATGAGAAAGTAGGCCAATATGGAAAAGAAAATACTGGTAGGGATCATCGCACTAGGTATGGTGCTGGTCCTTGCAATTAGTGTGATGATTTTCATTTTATTGACGCGGGAAGCGATCGAACCAGAAGTAGAAGAAGCAATCGTGGAGGAAGTACTGGTTGAAGAACCGCCACCGCTGGAAGAAGAAGCGCTCCGAGACGCGACTTTATTAGTGGCGGAACGCCTGCGTGTGTTTGATGTCGAAGAGCGTCAGGATCGTATTCTAGATACGATTGAAAGTAGTATGCCTGAAGATGCGAATCGAGAGACGAAATTAGCAACCATTCAGACGGTGGTGGATTCGGAAATGACCGCATGGAAGGAACAGGTTATCAGAGATACGCTCCTAGAACTTTATGGCGCGTATTCTAGCGAAGATTATTTTGCAATTGACCAAAAGACCGACATCTCCAAGCTCAGGAATTTTATCGTCCAATTTGAGATGGAAATTTTGGGAATCAAATGATGGAGGCATAGATGAAGAAAATTTTACTGGTTGAAGACGAGATGCGCATGCGGATGATCGTCAGAGATTACTTAGAAAATGAAGGTTATGAGGTCATCGAAGCAAAGGATGGCATGGAGGCAATCAACGCCTTTCAAAATAATGAGGTGGATTTGATTTTACTGGATCTTATGATTCCATTTTTGGATGGTTTTGGCGTTTGTCGTGAAGTGCGCTCCAAATCGGATATCCCCATTATCATCATTACTGCCAAGGAAGAGGATGAGGATAAGATCAGGGGTTTTGATCTAGGTGCTGATGAGTACGTGACCAAGCCTTTCAGTCCGAAAGTCTTGGTGGCACGTGTCAAAAGTTTGTTAAAAAGGGTAGAGGGAAGCATCGGTAGCAAGGACAGTATACTCCGTGCTGGGGTTATTGAGATTAACAAGATGTCTTATGAAGTCATGGTGGACAATCAAATCATCATTCTCAGTCCAAAAGAGTATGAGCTGCTCCTGTTTTTAATCAAAAATAAGAATAAGGTCATGACCCGTGAAATAATTTTGGACAACGTTTGGGGCTACGATTACTTTGGCGATTTACGTACGGTGGATACGCACATTAAAAAATTGAGGAACAAGCTCGGAGAGGGCTCTAAATATATCAAAACTATTATTCGTGCAGGATACATGTTTGAGGTGAAATAATGAAGCACTTAAGTATTATGGTAAAATTATTTATCATATCAGCAGCTTTTTTTATCGTATTCATGGCTGTGGCTTTATTTGGACAGTCCAGTTTTTTTGAGAAATTTTATACCAATCAAAAGATTGAAACCCTGGATGAGGCGATAGAAGGTTTCAATAATCTATACGCGTCTTCGGACTGGCTTGCCAGCGATATCATCAAGCACACTAAGATTTTCGAGCAGTACAATGATGTTCAACTGGGCATTATCAACAGTAACTTTGACCTCATTAACAAAGAAAGCTTTGAGGTAGTCATTAAAGAGCGCTCTGGAAATATTGTGAAGATACGCCTTAACAGTTTGATTGAGACCCGTGATTACTATAATCCCAATTTGAGATACGGCGATTATGTAACGGCGGAAGGCGTCAAGTGGCGCGCACCCTTTGAAAATTTCACGCCGGAGGAGATTGCTGTCAATGATATCCACTGGATTGGTCTTGACGAGAATATCAAGCGAGAAGGCCTTGAAAAGATAGAAGGTAAAGTCATCGGTTTCAACCTGCCTAAGCAGGAGGACTTGATCCGTGGTGTTGATAATCAGAATCTTGTAGGCGCCATCAACCAATGGTTGAGTGACAATGAGTATGGTGAAGTTGGCAATTACGAAACTTCTTATATTTATACCGATACACAAACCAGAGAAAAAAATATTGTACTGGTGAAACCAATTTTAGGGACGGATGCGGTCGCTTTTGTCGTTGCATCCCAACAACCGGTATTGGAATCTTTACAGGTACTCCGCTCCTATTATTTTTATGTTATATTAGGGGCTATTTTAGTCAGCTTACTGATGAGTTATATTTTTTCTATTCTCATCACACAACCCCTTATTCAGGTCAATGAAAAAGCGAAAGCTATGGCAAATTTGGACTTTGATGATTATATTGAGGTGACTTCTTATGACGAAATCGGTTCCTTGTCGGTTAGTTTGAATACGCTGTCTTACAATTTGAAGACCAGTTTGACGGAATTGCAGGAAGCCAATATCAAATTGGTTGAAGATATTGAACGCGAACGCCGTATTGAGATGATGAGGAAGGAATTCATCAGCGGAATCTCACACGAACTAAAAACGCCACTGGGGATCATCAAGGGTTTCGCCGAAGGCATCAAAGACGGTATTGCCAAAGAGAAAACCGATGTTTATATTGATGTCATTTTAGATGAGGTTGATAAAATGAATGCCTTGGTACTGGACATGCTGGATTTATCAAGACTACAGCTGGCATCTTACCGCCTAGTTTTGAGTACTTTTGATATTGTGGATATGGCTTATGATGTCAAGGAACGCTTTACGAATCAATTGGCGGAAAAAGAGCTTCAGGTCCATGTGACCAGCAATGAAGATGTGGTTGTCGTTGAAGGCGACTATAGACGGATTGAACAGGTTTTGGTAAACTACGTGAGTAATGCGATTCGTCACAGTTACCGTGGCGAGACGATTGAGGTCAATCTGGAACGTAAGCAGGAGCGGGTGATGATTCGCGTGAAAAATGTCGGTGAGCACATTCCTAAGGAAAAATTAAATAAAATCTGGAATAGATTCTATAGAGTGGAAGAATCTAGGGCAAAAACTGATGGTGGTACCGGACTTGGATTGGCAATTACTAAAAATATTTTGGAGTTGCATGGCAGTTATTTTGGTGTTGAAAATACAGATAATGGCGTTGTTTTTTTCTTTGATTTGGAAGTTTCAAATGAGGAGTGTCATTAAAATGTTACATAAATACTCTTGAATTTATAGTTTCTTATGATATAATCGTAAAAGTTGACATAGCGAATCGCTATGTTTTTCTTTTGGATTTTAACTGTGGAAGAAAATTCGAAAAAGAAAAAGTGAGAAAGAAAGGTGTTGGATATGGAAAGAGCTAGTAAGTATGGTCACTCTTTGCCAGTCATTGCTTTAATGATTACGATTTCTCTAGTAGGTATGTTCGTCATGCTGGGTGTTCAAGAAAAGAATATCGAAGCACGAGAAACAAAGTTGTTACAACTTGAATACCAGAATCAGGAGTATTTAGATACGATTGAGTCATTAAATACAAGAGTTGCACAAATGGAAGCAGAAATTGACGAGAAGAAAGAACTTGAAGAAAAAGTCAAGAATATTGAACAGTATATTAATCTCGACAATACCGATAACGTTGCCCGGGCAAACAAAATTACAGAGGGGACACCCCTTGATTTTGAAACCGCTTGTGTCGTTGTCGAATATGCGGAGGAATTTGAAATCAATCCTTCGCTGATTTTAGCAGTGATTGATTTGGAGAGTAACTTTGAACAGTATGAGGTCGGCAGTGCCAATGACCGCGGCTATATGCAAATTATCCCATCTACTGAGAAGTGGTTGGTCGGTGAATTTGGAGAAAAGCTAGGGATTGCATACGATCCAGAACAAATTTTTGAGCCTAAGTATAATATTGGGCTTGGCGCGGCGTATTTAAGCCTCTTAAAAGATGTGCACGGTGAAGATTATAATCGTATTTTATCGGAATATAACAGAGGGCCTTACAATTTGAAGCGCTACTATGAAGCAAATAATACCTACGTGACGACTTATTCGAAAGTGGTATTGAGTAAAGAGAAAAAATATTTGGCATACAATGACTAAGGGTCATTTAATGGATATTTCAGATGTTCGATGTTTTCGGACATCTCTTTTTTTTTCAAACATTATCAGAAAATTGTTAATATTGTGTTTAATTTGGGTAAAACTTTATCGGAGGTGATTGTTTGAGACTTTCATTAGGTATGATAACAAGAGATTTATTAACGACAGAGCCGGTATTTGATTTTTTGGAAAATGCCCACCGATTCGGGCACGCACTACACAGTGTGGTCATTGCATATTCGAGGAACATCGATTTTGAAGTCGTTAATGAAATCAACAGACATTTAAAAGTAGAGCTCGTCAAGATTAATGAAGATGAGGAAATGTACAGTCAATTAAGGCAGCGTGGTATCAGTCAGAAGAGTATTGATACTTTTCTAAAATGTCCACCTTTAGACGATATGCATTCAGTCACTTATGCTAAAAATAGAAATAATGTCATCACGAAAGCTATTTTGACGGGAACGGAAGTTCTTTTTTTTATCGATACAGATGTCTATCCCCAATTATTGCAAAAGGATGATGTGGGTGATGTGATTTTTAAAGATGTGGATTTCTTTGGTCGACATTTGGAATATTTGAAATATGATGATGTGGCGATTACTACGAGTGACTATTCGGGTTACTACATTATTCCACCGATGGGCTTTGAGGGCATGGACCAACTTTTCGAAGGGCTTCAAAAATCCGCGGCGTGCGAGTTCATCCACAACAATAGAGAACACCATTGTTTGGTTCCTGATCATGGTGCCCTGCGTAAGGCTTTCGTGACCAATAAGATTTTAGGTGGGAATGTTGCGATTAAATTGGATGCCTTGCATGAATTGGTACCCTTCTTTTCATCCTCCTATGAAGTGGATGGCAGAAGCTATCTGACAAGGGGTGAAGACACGATTCTAGGGATTAAAGTGCACAAGCATCGAGGATGGGAGTGCATAGATATTGATACAAGGATTTTTCACAATACCTTTGGCAACTATCCGGCGATACCGGATGTCATCAACGATCAACGTATCAAAGACCGTTTCTTTTTTGCTTGTATGGGTTGGATTGGACGAAATCCCTTCCTGAATTGGATGGAAGGTGTACCTATTGATGAAATGTATAAACGGCAAAAGGCTGCACTGGCAATAGGTGCACCTGCGGTTGCCGAGTATTTGAATGATGAGCGATTTCTGCGGTTGCCGGAAGCCTTGGAACGTGCCTATGATCGGTTGAATTACACCATCTTAGAGTATAATAGGTTTTTATTGGCATGGCAGGAGATTTCTCAAAAATTACAGGTGAGGAGTGATACGTGTGAAGATATTGTTAGTTAACCATTTTCCGCTGGAGGGTTCAGGAAGTGGCGTTTACACCAAGAATTTGGCAAAGGCACTTGTAAACTTCGGACATCAGGTCAAGATTATTTTTCCGGAACACGAAGAAAAACAATATGAAGGTTTTGAATCTAGGGTCATCCTATTTAAGGGTCCTCATACGGTGCATCCGGAAGTTGATTTTAATTTTCCGTGTTTTACATCACATCCAAGAAGCAATACGACCTATTATGAATTGACGGATCAACAAATGAAGACTTATATCGACAAATACGTCGAGGTGGTTCAAGAAGAGGTCGATCGTTTCAAACCGGATTTGATTCATGCGCAGCATTTATGGATCACGCCTTATGCGGCGATGCTCACTGGCGTTCCTTACGTCATTACGGCGCATGGAACGGACCTGAAAGGTTTTGTAAAGGATAATCGCTATCATTCCTTTGCTATTGAAGCGGCAGCCCATGCGGAAAAGATTATTACGATTTCAAAACAGGTGGATGAGGAGACTGAACAACTCTATCACGTCCCGGCGGACAAACGGGTCACCATACTTAACGGTTACGATGAAACGCTGTTTAAACCGGTGACGCTGGATAGAAAGGAAGTGCTCAAAGAGTTCGAAGTAACAGATGAAGCAGATTGTGTGGTCGCTTTTGCAGGTAAACTTACTCATTTCAAAGGTGTAGATGTGCTCCTTAAAGCGGCAAAGCATTATGAAGGTTCTTCCTGCGGCAAAGTGACGACGCTAATCGCAGGTAACGGTGAACTTTATGGTGAGTTGATGCGCATGAAGTCGGAGCTAGGACTCGACCGAGTGCATTTTCTAGGTCACGTGAATCAAGAAACTTTGGTCAAAATGTATAATATTGCGGATGTCAGCGTGGTGCCGTCTAGGACAGAACCTTTTGGACTTGTGGCCATAGAAGCCTTGGCTTGCGGCACGCCGGTGGTTGGTACAAATCAAGGGGGATTACCAGATTTTATTGATCATACGGTAGGACGCCTAGTTGAAGTAGAGGATGACTTGGACTTGGCAGATGCGATTATGGCGGAGTTGGCTTGCAAAGAGAAGGACGCAAGAAGAAGTTTCTGTGCGGAGTATGCTGTAAAGGGATTTTCCTTGGAGCATTCGATTGGCGCTGTCGAAGAACTTTATAAGGCAATTTTAAAGACTAAATAGATGAATCTGTTCTAGGGAAAAGGAGCGAATGCGATGAAAGTGGCAATGGTGATACCAACTTATTGGAGTAGAGCAACAGATGATCCTTGGCAGGAGGGCGATGCAGTCTACGATCATCCGACGCCTATTGATGGCAAAGATACTTTGGGACGTACACTTGAAAGTATACGGCATTTAGATAATAAAGATTTTCAGTTGATTATCCCTGTGTGCCCTACAACGACAGATATAGAATCCATAGCGGAAGATCGGGTGCGTCGTATCGTGGAAGCTTCGAATCCAGGTGTGGATACTTACATTTTTACGCCTAAACATTTAGGTCAGATTAGAGAGGTGTTGGTGGCAGACGGCATACCTCAGGAAGCTACGGTATTGCTGACACAACGGGGTTATTCCAATGTGCGGAATATCTGTATTTATACGGCGAGTGCGATTGGTGCGGATGTGGCTATTCTGATTGACGATGATGAAGTCTTTGAAAATACATCTTATGTCGATATGGCCATCGAATTTATAGGCAAGCGGATTTACGGTAAGAGCATCTACGGAGTTGCCGGTTATTACCTTAATAAATATGATGAATTCTATGACGACGTGGATATTGTACCATGGATGACTTACTGGAACCGATTTGGTTCTAAAACCAAGGCCTTTGACAAAATTATCGGCTGTGCACCGCGATTGAAGGTGACCCCTTTTGCCTTTGGAGGTGCCATGGTTATCCATAAAAATATGTTCAATATGATTCCCTTCGACCCGAATGTCACGCGAGGGGAAGATATGGATTATCTCTTGAATTCTAAAATGTTTGGGTTTGACTTCTTCCTTGACAACAAGCTCAATGTAAAGCATTTGCCGCCGAAGAAGAACCATCCAATCTGGAAGCGTTTTAGAGAGGATATTTACCGCTTTCTTTATGAAAAATCTAAAATAGACAATCAGTATGAAGTCAACAACATGCACCGGGTAACGGCGGAAGATTTCGACCCATACCCAGGTGACTTCCTGAAAGATGACTTAGAAGACAAGATCTTTAAAACCAACGTACTTTTGGCTCTGGAATATCTGTCGGAAGGCGATATCGAGGGTTGTCGAGAAAGTATACGCAACGCTTACCTCAGCAAGTATGAGGCGGTGCCTAAAAACGATACTTTTACAGAGTACCGAAAAATTCAAAAGAATTGGGTCAAAGTCATCGAAGGCACGGTAGATAAAAAGGATGAAATTCGCTCTATCATCGAAGCGACCAACATCAATCGCGTGGTTTACAATATCGATTTGGAGAAATATGAGAGTATTTCTACACCGATTATTGAGGATACCCTGTACCGTATCGGTTACTTTGATAGTTTTTCTAAGGAAGAACTCAGCGAACTGGCCTCTATTTCTAAGATGAAGGCCTTTAACAAAAATGAAGTCATATTTAAGGAAGGCGAAAAGGATTTGGCCCTCTATTTTGTCATCAAGGGCTCTGTTAGGATTGTCAAAATTGATGATAAGAAAGACGAAATCGTCTTAGGACGCGTTGAAAAGGATGATGTGATCGGTGAGACTTTTATGACAAAAGAAGTCTACAATTCAACAGGCGTCGCCCACGAATTTGTGGAGCTCCTCAGCATGTCCAAGGTGGATATCAACCAACTGATTGAGACCAATCCTCAACTTGGCAATAAAATGTTAAGACTATTTTTAGAAAGAATCTATTTAAAACTCAACAAAACCAATATACTATATAAGGAGAGTGTAGAAAATAACGAAGACGTATCCAGTCTGTAGTTAAGGGAGGCTATTTATGAAAGTAAGAAAGGCGGTCATACCGGCAGCAGGTCTTGGTACTCGGTTTTTACCGGTGACTAAGGCACAGCCAAAGGAAATGATTTGCATTGTAGATAAACCGGCAATCCAGTATATTGTGGAAGAAGCCCTAGCTTCTGGCATCGAAGAGATCCTGATCATCATGGGAAGGAACAAGGAATCCATTGCAAACCATTTTGACAAGACGCCTGAATTAGATCACAACCTAGCGGCTAAAAACAAGACTGACCTGTTGAAGATTTCGGAAGATTTATCGGAAATGGCGAATATCCATTTTGTGCGGCAAAAAGAAGCCAAGGGTCTGGGTCATGCGGTCCTTTGTGCCAAGGCATTTGTTGGAAATGAGCCTTTTGCGGTGCTTCTAGGAGACGATATCGTCGATGGTGAGGTGCCTGCGCTTAAGCAATTGATGGATGCCTATGAGACGCACGAGTCGTCGATACTCGGTGTGCAGCATGTGGCGAAAGATCAGGTGGACAAATACGGCATTGTCGATGGTGCCTTGATCGCAGACCGTACTTATGAAGTGAAGCGCTTGGTGGAAAAACCGTCGGTGGTATCGGCGCCATCCAATGTAGCGGCTCTTGGTCGATACATTTTGACACCGGAAATCTTCGAAGCGCTGGAAAAGACGCCGGTTGGCAAAGGCGGCGAAATACAGCTTACAGATGGTATGGACATCCTCAGGGAAACGCAAAAGATCTTGGCGTATGATTTTTCAGGTAAGCGTTATGATACGGGTGACAAGCTGGGCTATCTTAAAGCGACGGTGGAATTCGCCTTGAAACACGAGGTCCTTAAGGACGATTTTAAAGACTATGTGAAAGCACTGGCTGAAACCTTATAATGATATGAATGAAAAGGGCGGTATCCGATCGAAGGATACCGCCCTTTATGCCTATTAAGTTTATTTTGCTAATTCATAGAGTGCTGTGGCATAGATCTTAGTCACCAACATGAAATCGCTGATGCACATGAATTCGTCCTTTTGATGTGCCAGTTCTGGTCTGCCAGGCAGCAGTGGTCCAAATGCAACGACGTTATCGCAGGCTCTGGCATAGGTGCCGCCACCAATGGTAATTGGCTCGCTTGGATCGCCAGTGTATCGTTTATAAACGCCCATAAGGGTTTTGATCAATTGATGGTCCTTTGGCATATAAATCGGTCCTTGATGACTTAAGGTACGACAAGTGACGTCGAAAGGATTATCCAGAGCCGATGTGATGCCGGATTCTACAATGAAGTCCTTGAAGGTCACCGGGTATCGGATATTGACTTCTAAACCGACTTTGCCGTCCGCCAATTTAAGGACGCCGGGATTGAAGGTCAGTTTGCCGGATTCCTGATCTTCGAGGCCACAGCCGATGGATTCACCGTTTGTTTCAAGACCGATGAAGCGGCTGTAAAATCGAATGAAATTGGATAAATCGCCGATTTGCAGGTCGAGTTTATCTAGGAAATTCAACAGGTGCGCAATAGCGTTGACGCCTGCCTCAGGGGTACTGCCGTGGGCAGAAATACCTTCGGATATGAGTTTGTAAGTGGTGTCGCCAAGGTCATCAAAGGACAGTTTGGCAGCGTGTTGTTTGTTATAGGCGTCGAGGATATGGCCAAAAGCTTGTGTGGATTTAATAGTCGCTTCGGCACGTTCAGGCACCATATTGGCCCTTAAGCCACCTGAAAGGGACAAGACCTCTACACCGCCGTCATTAAGGTTTTCGCGTAGCTCTTTTTCGAACAGCACATTCATAATGCCCTTTTCGCCGTGAATAGCAGGGAAATCCGCATCTGGCGTGAAGCCCATGGTAGGTGCTTCCTCGTGCTTCAGATAGTAGTGAATGCCTTGCCAATTGGTTTCCTCGTTGGTTCCAAGTATGAGACGAATACGGCGATTGAGCGGAATGCCCGCATCAAGAATGGCCTTCATAGCATAGATTGTCATGATAATAGGGCCTTTATCGTCAAGAATACCTCTGCCGTATATTCTGCCATCGGCTACTTTGCCTTCATAAGGTGGGTAGGTCCAACCTTCACCTTCTGGAACGACATCAAGGTGGGCGAGGACGCCTACCATCTCTTTTCCTGAACCAATCTCAACATAGCCAGCATAGTTGTCTACGTTTTTGGTTTCAAATCCGAGGTTTTTACCTAAGTCCAAGACGTATTCAAGGGATTTTTGAACGCCCTCACCAAAGGGATAATCGCCAACAGCTGCCTCTTCGGTGCTTTTTATGCGAATGAGTTCTTGTGTCGATGTGATGATTGCATCTTGATATTCGTCGATAAATTGGTCAAATTTCATAACATGCCTCCTCGTTTTCTTCTCATTATTCACAGTTCGACATTTATAAGCGGCATCCTTTTAGAATGACAAATATTTAATAACTATGGGTAAGGAAATTTCATGATATAATACTGTGTTAAGAAGAAGAGAAAAGAGGCGTGTTATGGAAAATCTAGTGACATCTCTTCGTGAGATGATTGAAAATCAGAATCTGATCATGGGTGTACTTAGCAAAAAAAGAGATAAAAGTCATCCTGTTGAGAAAGTGAAAATACAGCCAGTGCTTATAAAGGACCAAATCGTCTATCAATTTGAGTTGTTCGATGGCAAGCAGGTCCAACATCTGAATTTAGATGAGGTTGAAACTCTTGAAAAAGTTTATGAGCTGTTGCAGGAAGCCTTCTTACAAGGCATGTTTTTTTGTGGCAGAGGCGATTATCAAGTGCTGATCAGCAAGAAAAATAAGGTGAAGGTTTTAAAGAAGAAAGCGACTCGGGAATTACAGGTCGTGACGGCCCACAACAGAAAGAAAAATTACATCATCGATGACGGCGAACCTTGTGATTTCTTACAGGCGCTTGGTGTCATGGATGAGGATGGACGTGTCAAAAAATCCCGTTATGATAAGTTTCGACAGCTTAATCGCTATCTGGAGATCATTCAGTCCAGCATCAAGGTTTTGAACAAAGAGGAAACTATTCGGATCATCGACTTTGGTTGCGGTAAGGCCTACTTGACCTTTGCCCTCTATTATTATTTGGTGAAAATACTTCATTTAAATGTAGAGATCATCGGACTGGATTTAAAAGAAGACGTAATCCATTTCTGCAATCAGCTCAGAGATGATTTAGCCTATGAAGGCTTACGCTTTGAAATCGGCAATATAGAGCACTATACGTCATCAAGACCGGTTCATATGGTAATATCCCTGCATGCCTGTGATACAGCGACAGACGCTGCGCTTGCGAAAGCAGTTGGCTGGGGCAGTGAGGTTATTTTAGCGGTGCCGTGTTGCCAGCATGAATTGCTACCGCAGCTTAAGACACAGCACCTAGACGTGATGGAACGCCATGGCATTTTAAAGGAACGTTTAGCGGCGCTGACGACGGATGCCATCAGAGCGAGTGCCATGGAAATTATGGGCTATGAAACGGACATCTTTGAGTTCATCGATATGGCACATACTCCTAAAAATTTAATGATTCGAAGCGTTAAAAGAGGGCATTATTCTAAGGAAGAGGTTGTGCGTTACAAAGATACACTTAAATTCTTCAATGTGAAACCATCCATTGAAGTGTTTTTAGGTGCGCCGTTTATGGAACGGGTCTATGGTGCGTCTGAGTAATGTAAGAAGCATCCGGAGGTTGTCAGTTGAAGATATAGCAAAATGAACAACCTGCAATTGACAAGATTGTATACAGTATAATATACTGTACATATCGGGTAATTTTATTTTAATTTTGTGTTAGGAGGCAATTGTCTAATGGGTAAAAAAGTTATGAAAACCATGGATGGAAACACGGCTGCTGCTTATGTTTCATATGCATTTACAGATGTCGCTGCAATCTATCCAATCACTCCATCATCTAACATGGCTGAGTATGTTGATGACTGGGCTGCTTACGGCAAGAAAAACATTTTTGGACAAACAGTTAAAGTAAGCGAACTTCAATCTGAGGGTGGTGCTTCAGGTGCGGTTCACGGTTCCCTTCAAGCGGGTGCTTTAACAACAACATTTACAGCGTCTCAAGGTCTTTTATTGATGATTCCAAACATGTACAAAATCGCTGGTGAATTATTACCAGGTGTTTTCCATGTTAGTGCGCGTGCACTTGCATCGCATGCATTATCAATTTTCGGTGACCATTCAGACGTAATGGCTGCAAGACAAACTGGTTTTGCGATGCTATCTTCTGGTTCTGTACAAGAAGTTATGGATCTTGGTGGTGTTGCTCACCTTTCTGCAATCAAATCAAGAGTACCATTCTTACACTTCTTCGATGGTTTCAGAACATCACATGAAATTCAAAAAATCGAAACAATCGATTACGATGATTTTGCTAAATTAGCAGACTTCGATGCAATCAATGCATTCAGAAGAGGTGCTTTAAATCCAGAGCATCCTGTTACAAGAGGTACTGCTCAAAACCCAGATATCTTCTTCCAAGCAAGAGAATCTGCTAACAAATACTATGATGCAGTTCCTGAAATCGTAGTTAACTACATGAATGAAATCAGCAAATTAACTGGTAGAGAGTACAAGCCTTTCAATTACTATGGTGCACCTGATGCAGAAAGAATCATCGTTGCTATGGGTTCTGTCGTTGAAGCGGTTGAAGAAACAATTGACTACTTAACTGCTAAAGGTGAAAAAGTAGGTCTTGTTAAAGTAAGACTGTACAGACCATTCGCACCTAAGTATTTCTTCGATGTACTTCCTAAAACAGTTAAGACAATTGCTGTTCTAGATAGAACAAAAGAACCAGGTTCAATTGGTGAACCATTATACCAAGACGTTAGAACAATGTTCTACGATTCAGAAATGTCTCCAACAATCGTTGGTGGACGTTATGGTCTTGGTTCAAAAGATACAACACCTTCACAAATCAAGGCTGTTTATGACAACTTGAAAGAAGCAGCACCTAGAAACAACTTCACAATCGGTATTAACGATGACGTGACACATCTTTCATTAGATATCAAAGACAGAATCGTAACAGAAACTGCTGGTACAGTAAGATGTAAGTTCTGGGGTCTTGGTTCAGACGGTACTGTTGGTGCGAACAAAAACGCAATCAAGATTATCGGTGATAAAACTGACCTTTATGCACAAGGTTACTTTGCATATGATTCTAAAAAATCTGGTGGTGTTACAGTATCTCACTTGAGATTCGGTGCGAAACCAATCAGATCGACTTACCTTATCGATGAAGCAGACTACATTGCTTGTCATAAGCAATCGTATGTAACTCAATACGACTTGATCGATGGTCTTAAAGACGGTGGTAAATTCGTTCTTAACTGTAAGTGGAACGCTGCTGAGTTAGACGAGCAATTACCAGCTGCAATGAAGCGTTATATCGCTGAACACAATATCGAGTTCTACACAATCGATGCAACAGGCATTGCTGAAGAAATCGGTTTAGGAACTAGAATCAACATGATCATGCAATCTGCATTCTTTAAGTTAGCTAACGTAATTTCAGTAGAAGATGCAATGGTTTACTTAAAAGAAGCGATTGAAAAATCTTACGGTAGAAAAGGTCAAAAAGTTGTAGATATGAACAATACAGCTGTTGACATGGGCGCGCAGAAATTAGTTAAAGTTGAAGTGCCTGCTGCTTGGGCAACTGCTGAAGATACAGCAGCTGCTGCAACTGCTGCAAACGGTACTGAATTCATTAACAAAATCCTTAGACCAATCAACGCTCAAAAAGGTGAAAAATTACCTGTTTCTACATTTGATGGTATTGAAGATGGTTCTTTCGAAGCTGGTTCTGCAGCATATGAAAAACGAGGTATTGCAGTAAACGTGCCAGAATGGCAAATTGACAGCTGTATCCAATGTAACCAATGTTCATTCGTATGTCCTCATGCAGCAATCAGACCATTCCTTCTTACTGATGAAGAAGTTAAGAATGCTCCAGAAGGCTTCGTAACTAAACCTGCAACAGGTAAAGGTCTTGAAGGCTTAAATTATAAAATCCAAGTTTCTACATTAGACTGTACAGGCTGTGGCAACTGTGCTGACATCTGTCCATCTAAGGTTAAGTCACTTGTTATGAAACCTATTGAAACTCAAACAGACGTTGAAGTTGCTAACTGGGATTACGCAGTAACATTACCGGTTAAAGATGACAAGGTACCTCTAAGCACTGTTAAAGGTAGCCAGTTCGCTCAACCGCTGTTCGAATTCTCAGGCGCATGTGCTGGTTGTGGTGAAACACCTTACATGAAGGCAGTTACACAATTATACGGTGATAGAATGAT
This sequence comes from Clostridia bacterium, assembly GCA_016938815.1. Classification (GTDB taxonomy): domain Bacteria; phylum Bacillota; class Clostridia; order Peptostreptococcales; family Acidaminobacteraceae; genus JAFGTX01. The sequence goes on from JAFGTX010000099.1 coordinate 18,091, forward strand.
GATTGCCAACGCAACTGGTTGTTCTTCAATCTGGGGTGGCTCTGCACCATCTACACCATACACTATCAATGCTAAAGGACAAGGTCCAGCTTGGGCTAACTCATTGTTCGAGGACAACGCAGAGTATGGTTACGGTATGAACTTAGGTGTTAAAGCGATCAGAAATGGTATGAAAGCTAAGTTTGAAGAATTAGTAGCTATGGATGTAGATGCTGCTGTTAAAGCACCATTCCAAGCTTGGATCGAAGGTATGAACGACGCAGACGCTTCAAAAGCTGCTGCTGCTGATATTAAGAAAGTGGTTGCTGCTGGTTCTTCAGATGCGAAAGTTAAAGAAATTCTTGCATTTGCTGGCGAAAACAGCGATTACCTTGTTAAGAGATCTATCTGGATCGTTGGTGGTGACGGATGGTCATATGACATCGGTTACGGCGGTTTAGACCACGTACTTGCTGCTAATGAAGATGTAAACGTACTTGTATTCGATACAGAAGTTTACTCTAATACGGGTGGTCAAGCTTCGAAATCTACACCTACTGCTGCAGTAGCACAATTTGCTGCTTCCGGTAAAAAAGTTAAGAAGAAAGACCTTGGTATGATCGCAACTACTTACGGTTATGTTTATGTAGCACAAGTAGCAATGGGCGCTGACAAGAACCAATTCATGAAAGCGTTACAAGAAGCAGAAAGCTATCCAGGTCCATCATTAATCATTGCTTATGCACCATGTATCAACCATGGTATCAAAGCTGGTATGGGTAAAGCTCAAGAGAGAATCAAAATGGCTGTTGACGCTGGTTACTGGCATATGTGGAGATTTGACCCAAGACTTAAACAAGCTGGTCAAAATCCATTCATCCTTGACTCTAAAGAGCCAAGTACAAGCTTCAGAGATTTCTTAATGGGTGAAGTAAGATACACAACTCTTGCTAGTCAATTCCCAGAGCAAGCTGATGACTTGTTTGCAACTGCAGAAGCAGAGGCAAAAGATAGATATCAAGGTTATGTAAGAATGACTAAAATGGAATACTAAGACTTACATGATTTTCAAGGCGTTATCTCATTCGAGATAACGCCTTTTGTCTGTTTTGACATGGCGTGATGCGTATTATGTCAAAAATGGCAGGTGCCATAAGAAAATAATCGTTTGAATATTCACAAGATTCAAAATAGAGAAAAATTTATAGGCGTTGTATTCATATTGAAACCCTTAGAAACAGTGAAAGTGATTTTTTTAACATCTTTTTTGTTCTGTTTTGAATAGAGTTTGTCCATAGACGTCAAAAATTGGCATGGAATATGCACTAATAAATAGTCAGCTGCAGCTAAAACTATTACTGGGGGGAAATTATGAATACTTCAAAACAACCATCAATGACGATGGCGAAAACGGCTCTTGTACTTATTTTTCTTATTGCGTCCTTGACTTATACCATCCGTGTGCTGGACGGCTATATCCATATACCGCTTTTGCTGTCAGCGGCTTTTGCGGGCGTGATTGCAGTCATGTCGGGGTATAAGTGGGAAGATCTTGAATCGGGTATTGTGAGAACCATTAGTATGGCTATGCCAGCAATATTGGTTATGTTATGCATTGGTATGATTGTGGGGGTTTGGATTACTGCTGGTGTTGTCCCGAGTTTGATTTATTATGGATTGCAGATATTACAACCGGGGATCTTCTTGATTGCAACGTGTTTGATTTGCTCTATCATATCCTTGGCGACAGGTTCGTCGTGGACGACGGCTGCTACAGTTGGTATTGCTCTAATCGGTGTTGGACAGGGGCTGGGCATCCCGCTACCGATGGTAGCTGGCGCTATTATCTCCGGTGCGTATTTTGGTGATAAAATGTCGCCATTATCCGATACGACTAACTTGGCGCCAGCGATGGCAGGTGCAAATTTGTTTGACCATATACGGCATATGGTGTATACTACGGGTCCAAGTTTGCTGATTGCATTGGTGCTCTATGGTGTTTTAGGCATGCGCTATGCAGGAAAAGAACTTGATGTACAGGGTATCAATGAAATGCTGAATGCCTTGCAAGGTAGTTTTAATATTTCACCATGGATGCTTTTGCCGCCAGTCATTGTTATTGCTATTGTCGTTATGAAAGTACCGGCTGTACCGGGTCTTTTTGGTGGGGTTCTTGTTGGTGCTTTGTTTGGAATCGTCTTCCAAGGCAATTCTGTAGGTGATCTATTCATCAATGCTTATGTCGGTTATAGTGCGGATACAGGCGTGGCTTTTGTGGATTCTTTGCTGTCGCGCGGCGGTATTTTGGGCATGTATTACACCATTGGCTTGATTTTATGTGCCATGTGTTTTGGAGGGATCATGGACCAGTCCGACATGCTGAAGACAATGGCAATGAGTATTATGAAATTTGCAAAGAGCACTGGTTCTCTTGTAACGGCAACTATTTTAACGGCGATTGCGACCAATGCCATAGC
>JAFGTX010000100.1 GCA_016938815.1 Clostridia bacterium
GGACAACAGCAAATCAATATTGCCATGGTCGAAGAGTCGATTGGCCTAGAAGAAGTAGTGGCAATTGGATACGGTACGGTTAAAAAATCGGATCTGACAGGAGCTGTTGGTACCTTGAAAGGAGACCAATTGGATCAGCAGGTGAACACCAATGTTGGTTCCGCTCTGCAAGGAAAAATGGCGGGTGTGTCTGTAGAAACGGCTAGTGGAGATCCTGGATCAGGCGTCCGTATTCAAATCCGGGGTGCAGGTTCTTTAAATAATGTAAATCCACTAATTATAGTGGATGGCATCGCCGTAGAGTCGATGAACAACCTAAACCCACTGGATATAGAGTCGATCCAAGTGTTGAAAGATGCATCCTCAGCGGCTATTTATGGTTCTCGTGCATCGAATGGTGTGATCCTTATCTCAACTAAATCGGGGTCCGTAGGTGAACTAAAGATCACTTTGAATGCTGATTATGGGAGTCAACAAATTGGTAAAAAACTGGATTTGCTAAATACAGATGAATGGATTAAGGTGAATAATGCCGCAAGAGATGCTGGAGGGATGGATCGAATTCCGATTGCTCTAAACCCTGAAGTTTCTGGCAAGGGAATTGATTGGCAGGATGAAATATATCGAAATGCCTCCACTCAAAACTATACTATTGGCGTTAGCGGCGGTTCCGAAAATTTGAAATATAACCTGTCATTAGGCTATCTCAATCAGGACGGGATTGTTGAAACATCGAATTACAATCGTCTGAATATGCGAATCAAGACTGATATGAAAAAAGGCAAACTCAAACTTGGTGAGACGGTCATCTTTACCACCGAAGGAACCCGGAATATCGGCAACTTGGGAGGACAAGGTGGAACAGCTGTGTCTGCGGCAACGATGATGATTCCTGCATTTAAAATCTATGATGAAACTGCCCTCGGAGGTTATGCCGGCTCATGGGGGCCGGTAATGGATGTCTTCAATCCGGTTGCCGGCTTAAATTTGTTTAAGGATGAGAATGATTATTATAAGCTGCTTGCCAATCTTTACGGGGAGTACGAGATCATTGACGGTCTTAAATACAAACTGAGTGTAGGTGCGACTTTGAACGAAACAAAGGGATATAGTTACCGGCCAAGATATGTGGTTGGAAGCATCTTCAGAAATGAAAAAACAAGTCTTTCCGAATCAAGCGGATTGTCAAAATACTGGCAGATTGAAAATACCCTATCCTATAACAAGGAATTCGGAAAGCATTCAATAAATGCGGTGGTGGGACAAACTTCCTACAGAGAATTGTACCGTCAGATTTCGGGCTCAAAAAAGGCAATGCCAGACGGTATTTATGTTCTTGATGCCGGGACCGATGATGCGAATTCAGCTGGCTATGAAAATGAAAACACCCTGGAATCTTACCTTGGTCGCGTTATCTATTCTTACGACAATCGCTATATTTTAACCGCAACTTATCGGCGGGATGGCTCTTCCAGATTTAGCAAAGAAAAC
>JAFGTX010000101.1 GCA_016938815.1 Clostridia bacterium
AACTTGGAAAATACCATTCAAAAAGGCGAGAAATACGCACCGATTGGTGGCATGGTTCAGTCGGTCAATTACGACATCGGTGAGTACATTGCACCGGGTAAAACGGTAATCTCCATTATCAATAGCGACGCATTGTCAATCGATGTTTATATCAGAGAATATACCCTTTACAAAGTCAAGGTGGGTGATCCGGTAGCGATTACAGAAGGCTTTCTGGGAGACAAAACCGTGACGGGGAAAATCGCGGCCATCTCTTCTGAGGCGGAATTTACACCTAAAAACGTGGAATCAAAAGAAAGCAAGCAGGAGATGGTTTTCAAAACGACGATTGAAGTGACTGAGGGTCAGGAATACCTAAAACCGGGTATGTTCGTCGATGTGGAAATTCTTGCAAAGAATGAGTAGGTGAGATTATGTCAGAATACATGATAGAAATAGAGGGACTTCAGAAACAGTTCGGTAAGATAGAAGCCGTCAAGGATGTATCCCTCAAAGTGGAAAAGGGGAAAATTTATGGTCTTCTAGGTCCAAACGGGGCTGGAAAGTCTACCACCATCCGTATGATTTGTGGTGTCATCACCCCATCTGGCGGTCAGGCTTCTGTCAACGGGCATGATGTCTATACGGAAACGGATAAAATCAAGGATTCTATCGGTTATATGTCGCAGAAATTCAGTATCTATGAGGATTTGACCGTTTATGAAAATATGCGGTTCTTTTCTGGCATTTACAGTGTCAAAGGCTCAGAACGGAAAAAGCGCATCGATGAACTCATCGAAATGGCGGATCTTTCTGAAAAACGCCACGTGCAGGCGAAGTTTCTATCGGGTGGCTGGAAGCAACGTTTGGCCCTTTGTTGTGCCCTCATCCATAAACCGCAGATTTTGATTTTAGACGAACCGACGGCAGGGGTAGACCCTGTATCGAGAAGGGTTTTCTGGAAAATGATTTATAGTCTTGCGGCTCAGGGTATCACTATTTTGGTTACCACCCACTATATGGATGAAGCGGAAAGCTGTGATGAAATTTCATTTATATTCGAGGGTAGAACCATTGAGTGGGGTACACCAAAGGAATTGATCGAAAAAAACGGTTATGACAATCTGGAAGACGTATTTATCGGTTATGTTGAGAAGATGACAGGAGAAAAGGTCATTTCAAAATTCGATAAAGTTAGCTTTTTACATGGTGAGGAGGTGTAATATGAACCTATCAAGATTTTATGCCATCATCCAAAAAGAGTTTATCCATGTTTTCAAGGACAAGGCCAGCTTCATTATCGTGCTCATGATGCCAATTATTTTTTCTTTGGTCTTTGGATATGCGGTGACCACGGATATTGAAGATATTCAAATTGCAGTCCTTGATAATGATAAGACGGTTGAAAGCCGCGAGATTATAAAAAAATTCAACTCGTCGGATTACTTCCTGACAGATTATTATGTCAATAGCATCGATGAAATTGAGGATTTGATCAGCGGTAATAAGGTCAAGGGTGCCATGATTATTCCAAGCGGGTTCGCCAGTTCTATCCAGAGGGGTGAGGATGGCAATTATCAGTTGATTTTAGATGGTTCAGATCCGAATGTCTCCAGAGTGGCACTACAATATGGCAATTTGATTGCTAGTCAGTACAAGCTTTCCAAAGGCGTGGTGGAAGGAGAGGCCTCATTTGGACTCAGCACACGGGTTTGGTTCAATCCAAACATGAAAAGTGCCCTTTTCGTCATACCAGCGTTGATTGGCCTCATTATGCAAAACATCACCATCTTATTGACGGCATTTTCCCTTGTAAGAGAACGGGAAAAAGGGACCATCGAGCAGTTGATCGTTTCTCCTGTCAAACCAATCGAGCTTATTTTGGGCAAGATGATTCCCTATATCGTCATCGGTTCTTTTGACTTCATGTTGGCCCTCTTCTTCGGTACCTGGTACTTTAGCGTTCCGATCGTCGGCAGTCTAGGCCTCCTTATTGTTCTTGGTTTCGGTTTTGTTATTGTGGCGCTGGCCCTTGGCATGCTGGTTTCAACCATAGCCAAGACACAGCTGGAGGCGATGCAACTGGTGATTCTCATTCTGCTGCCAAGTGTTATCCTATCGGGCTTTATGTTTCCGGTGGAGGCGATGCCGATGGTGGTTCAGTGGATTAGCCGAGTAATTCCTTTGACGTATTTCATCGATATTTTAAGGGGCATTATTCTAAAAGGTGTCGGCATCCAGTTCCTTTGGCCGGAAGTTTACACCTTACTCTTTATGGGACTCGTTTTACTGACTTTGGCAACGATTCGATTCAGAAAGAAATTGGACTAATATTAAAATCCGATTAAATTTTGTTAATTTTCATACAATTTCAAAAAAATCGTATAAAATAATAGTACAGATATGATGCGAAAAGTATACAAGGCATAGAACAAGTCAGATACATGTAAAGGGGTGTAGGTTAGTGATCGAATTTAAGAAATGCAGTGACGTCAGTGATGAGGCAATCTTTGAGACTTTTAGAGAAGGTTTTTCAGACTATTTTTTCAAATTTGAAATGACTCCGTCGTATTTTATCGACCACTTTTTCGGTGCGGAAGGCAATCGTCGTGAACTTTCGTTAGTTGCCTATAAGCACGGTCAAGCAGTGGGTATATTGCTTGGCGGGCTCAGGTCTTTTGAAGGCATGGAGACCTTACGCTGCGGTGCGATGGCTGTTATTCCAAAAGGTCGGAAGAAGGGCGTCGCCAAAGCCTTAATGGCTGCCCACGAAGAAATGGCACGAGAGATGGGTATTGATCAGATGTTTCTAGAGGTATTGACGGTCAATGACTCGGCTTATACCTTGTATCAAAGTTTAGGTTATGAGAAGGTATACGATTTGACTTATCGCATTTTTGAACCGGAGGGTTTCTGGTTCGACACGACACCAGCGTCTTGTCTGACGGATCAGGAAGCATTTTACAGTATTCAAGAAGTGACGCTGACGGATTTGGAAGGCTTGCGCCATATCGATGAAAGTCATTTGCCGTGGCAGGGTAGTTTTGAATACATGTCCCAGATCCCGGTAGAAATCTATGGTGTTTATAAAAACGGTCAGCTGATTGCCGGCTTAGTAGGCTCGGATAAAAAATTGTATTATCTTTATGTTGCGCCAAACCACCGAAGACAGGGCATTGCAAAAGCTTTGATCATGACTTATCTTCAAGTCTTCAAGATGACGCGTTGCGAACTGGTTTATACCAATAATGCCAAGCTGCATACTTTTGCAAATCATTTGAAGATGTCTACGGCGACCTTTGGTCAGTATGAATATTATAAATGGCTGGATTAACTCTCCATTGACAAGCCAGTTTTGAAATGTTAAACTGCATATGAATTGAATAGGAATCTTCAGGGCAGGGTGTAATTCCCGACCGGCGGTGACAGTCCGCGAACCGAAAGGTTGACTTGGTGCAATTCCAAGACCGACAGTATAGTCTGGATGGTAGAAGATAAAATCATGGACACAGGGTGTTTTGCCCTTGTGGCGAATGATGTGGCGTGTTGTACGCCTTTGATATGTGGTATGAACCCTGAAGGATTTTCTTCAGGGTTTTTTGTTGTTCACTGGTCTGTCCACTGTTGTTTCTTAAGGCATCATTTGCTTACCGATGTAGAATTTTACAAGAAGATGAGCGAACAGAACAGGAAAATTTTGAACCATTTTGAACAAGAAGAAGCGAAGAAAAGGTATTTTTGTAAATAACAAATGTAAATATATCACAAAAAAGAAAAATAAAGGTGAAATTTATGTGTGAGACCAACTTAGTAGATGCTGCAAATTATGAAAGATGGATGTCTGAAGCCATTCAACTGGCAAAAAGAGGGGCGGGTCACGTCGCTCCGAACCCATTGGTAGGTGCGCTGGTTCTTTGTGGGGGTCAAGTGATTGGCAGAGGTTATCACGAGCGGTATGGTGAGGCCCATGCCGAAATTAATGCCATTGAGGACGCTTTGCGTCAGAGACGGGATTTAGAGGGGTGTACTTTGGTGGTGACTTTGGAGCCGTGCAGCCATTTCGGGAAAACACCACCATGCTGTGAAAGAATTGCAAAAGAAGGGATTACCAAGGTAATTGTCGGCATGATGGACCCGAATCACCTGGTGGCTGGAAGAGGCATCGCCTATCTAAAAGATTGGGGCATTGATGTGATCACAGGGGTTCTAGAGGATGAACTTCAAATCGTAAATGAGGCTTTTGTTCATCATATTACGACAAAGAGACCCTTCGTCACGATGAAAACGGCCATGACATTGGATGGAAAAATCGCTACCGTATCTGGTGACTCCAAGTGGGTTTCCTGCGAGGCTGCGCGTTACTGGGTGCATGAACTACGACAGGCCAGTAGTGGCATTATGGTCGGCATTGGGACTATTTTGGCAGACGATGCTCTGCTGACGACGCGCCTTTCCCACATAAGAGAGGAGAACATCAGTCATCCTATTCCCATTATCGTGGATTCCAAAGGGAGAATACCACTGGATGCCAAAGTGCTGAATACGGGCATTGACCGCCCTGTCATTATTGCAACAACGGCAGCGATGCCGGATGAGAAACTCGAGCAACTGAAGGCGATGGGATGCAGCGTTTATTCATTGACCGGTGCTGATGCTAGAGTGGATTTGGGGGGATTGATGGCGATTCTTGGAGAGATTGGTGTCAATAGTGTGCTCTTGGAGGGTGGCGGAACCTTGAATGCCGCTGCTCTAGAAGCAGGTGTTGTGCAGAAGGTGATTAGCATCGTAGCCCCTAAACTCGTCGGCGGTCGTTATGGTAAGACACCGGTTTCAGGAACAGGCGTTGAGTACATGTCAGAGGCTTTGATCTTGAATCAACTCAGCTGTCGGATGCTGGGTGAGGATGTGTTGATTGAGGGTTATTTGGAGGAAGTTGGCATGTGTAAAGAGGAGGTGAAATGATGTTTACAGGACTTATTGAGGAAGTGGGCAAGGTGAAGGCGATAAAGAGAGGCCTGCGTTCCATAGGGCTGACCATCGGATGCCGCAAGGTATTGACCGATGTGAAGCAGGGAGACAGCATCGCGACCAACGGTGTCTGCCTGACGGTGGTTGCGTTTGAAAACGATGCCTTTACAGCGGATGTCATGCCGGAGACCATGGCTGTGACGGCTTTCAAGGCCTTGAAAATCGGTGATACCGTTAATCTGGAGCGGGCACTGAAGGTCGGAGACAGACTGGGTGGTCACGTGGTTTCAGGTCATGTCGACGATGTGGGGATCATCAGAAGTTTCAAAGATGACGGCATCGCTACATGGTTGACCATAGAGTCATCATCAACCTTCATGAAATACTTGATACATAAGGGGTCGATCGCTATCGATGGCGTCAGTTTAACGGTAGCGAAGCTGGATGAAGGTACTTTTCAGGTGTCGATGATCCCGGCGACTAAAGCTGAAACGACCTTGCTTGCCAAAAAAGTGGGTGACGCCGTTAATCTAGAAGGCGATGTACTTGGGAAATACGTGGAACGCCTACTTTCGTTTGGAGGCGCTGCCTTCCAAATGGAGAGAGGGCCAAAGTATCAAAATTTTGCACAGGATCAGGTAAGCGCGGCTGCAGGTTACAATGCGTCGCTGAATTTTCTTGAAAGCAATGGTTTTTTATAGACGATGAAACAAAGAGATTAGAGGAGGGCTATTTATGAAATTCAATACAATTGAAGAGGCAATTGAAGCCTTGAAAAAGGGTGAAATGATTGTTGTGGTCGATGATGAGGACCGTGAGAATGAGGGGGATTTGCTCATGCCGATTGAACGGGTGACGCCTGAAGCCGTGAACTTCATGGCGACTTATGGTAGAGGTTTAATCTGTGCCCCTATTGAGCGTAAACAGGCAGAAAAACTGGGCATCGAACCCATGGTCAAAAATAATTCTGATCCCAAGGAGACGGCCTTTACGGTTTCTGTCGATTATGTCGGAGGAACAACAGGCATTTCCGCATTTGAAAGGTCAGAAACCCTAAAGCAACTTATCGATTCTGAATCGACACCGGAAGACTTCACAAGACCCGGACATATATTTCCACTCATTGCTAAAGAGGGTGGTGTTCTTAAACGTGCCGGACATACAGAGGCGACAATCGACCTTGCAAGACTTGCTGGATTCAAGCCTGCAGGTGTCATCTGCGAGATTATGAACGATGATGGCACTATGGCGCGGGTGCCTGAACTTATGACGTACGTGGCACGATATGGACTGAAAATCATCACCATCGCTGATTTGATTGCTTATCGATTGAAGCATGAGACATTTGTAGAGCGTGCAGCAGCAGCGACATTGCCGACGAAATACGGTGAGTTTCAAATGGTGGGTTACGTCAACAAGACAAATGGTGAGCATCATGTTGCACTGGTTAAAGGAGACGTATCAGATGGTGAGCCGGTACTTGTACGGGTCCATTCCGAGTGTTTGACTGGAGACGCTTTTGGATCGACGCGCTGTGATTGCGGTCAGCAGTACGACGAGGCGATGAAGCGGATTGCAGAAGCTGAGAGAGGTGTTTTACTCTACATGCGTCAGGAAGGCCGTGGCATTGGACTCATCAACAAAATCAAAGCCTATGCCCTTCAGGATCAAGGCATGGATACAGTTGAAGCCAATTTGGCGCTGGGCTTCAATGCAGATCTAAGAGAATACGGTATCGGTGCTCAGATTCTAAGGGATTTGGGCATTGAGAAAATCGATCTGATGACCAACAATCCCTGTAAAATTACAGGTCTTGAAGGTTACGGACTGATTTTGAACCAGCGGCTACCGATTCAAGTCAACCACAATGAAAGAAGCGCTTATTATTTAAAGACAAAACAGGCGAAGTTAGGCCATATGCTAAAATTTTAGGAGGAAAAGAATATGAAAATCATCGAGGGAAAATTAATCGCTAAAGAACACAAGTATGGTATTGTCGTAGGACGATTCAATGAATTTATCGGCAGTAAGTTGTTAGGTGGCGCCATCGACACGTTTATAAGACATGGCGTGGTTGAAGAGAATCTTGAGACCATCTGGGTGCCAGGCGCCTATGAAATTCCACTGATCGCAAAAAAATTGGCGAAATCCGGACGTTATGACGGTATCGTTTGCCTTGGTGCTGTCATCAGAGGCGCGACAGCTCATTTTGAATATGTTTCTGCAGAAGTGTCTAAGGGTATTGCCAGTGTGTCACTAGAAACGGAGGTGCCGATTATATTTGGTGTGTTGACGACAGATACCATTGAGCAGGCTATTGAAAGAGCGGGTACCAAGGCGGGCAATAAAGGTTCAGAAGCCGCTGCAACAGCGATTGAAATGACCAACCTCCTGCAGCAGTTGTCATTAGAAACAAATCAAATATAATTCAACCTGTTATTAAAAAATTTTAATTGGATTGTTGCCTAATCCCATTTTATGTTATAATATTAACAAATAATGTTCTGACTATTAAAACCGCACCCGTTATTTTAGGTACGGTTTTTTTATAAACAGCTGTTTGTAAGGAGGAAATTCAATGAATGTCTGGATTGATGGTATGACGGTAAAAGTCACTTGTCGTACGCCGGAATTGGTCAACAATCAGTTAAAAGCTATTGATGGTGGTCGCTTTGATACCAAGAATAGTTGCTGGTCCTTTCCTTTGGAACGCTATGACAGTTTGGTTAGATTGCGCAACGAGTTTAATGGCCATGTCGCGCTGAAACCTGTTCAAATCAACAGCACGGCTCTGGCTGAGTTGAAGCATTACTTGGGTAGCATCGGTTATTGTGCAAGCACTATCAACAATTATAAACGGCATCTAGCGGCATTTTTAAAATTTACCGCTGGCAAGAACGATCAGGAAAGCGTCAATCGCTATATGAATTATCTCCAGGAGGAACGGTGTATGAGTGCACCTTATGTCCGAGGCGCACAAAAGGCGATCGACGTTCATTTGAAAATTGAAGAAAAAAAATCTCTTGGAACAGTATTTTAAAGGGATTATATAATTTATGTAGAAATAATGGTTTGGATGGGTATAATACTCCTTAAGGTGGTGTAATGATGACTCTAAAAAAGAAAGCCATTATTTTTTTCTTGTCCTTCTTTTTAGGGTGGTTCGTTTTAAATTCATTTGTAATTTCAAAAGGCATTATGAAGAGCTATGACAATCTTGAGCAAATGCGGTTTGAATGGACGTTGGAACGTGTTCATGTCGGGATTGACGACTTGATTAATAAACATTTGAGTTTAATTATGGACTGGTCTAAATGGGATGAGGCGTACAAATATGTACAGTATCCGGAGCTGAATGAAAGCTTCGAAAGGGATATCGACTTAAGCAATCATTTTGAAGATCAGCAAATGAACTATTATGTGTTTTACGGTGGCGGTGACCGTTTGCTTCTGGCGCGGGGCTATGATTTGGAAAAACATACCTCAATGGATGTGCCAGAGGCGTTGATTCAAACCTTGCCAAATTACAGAAATGAAAGTGGCTTGCTATTAATTGAGGGTAAACCGATTGCCTTTGTAACTCACGAAGTTACCAATAATGATGGCTCTTTACCGTCAAGGGGTCTATTTGCCTTTGCTTATGATCTGACGGAAACGACGATTGAGGATATGGGGTATGACCTTAGAGAAAAGGTTGTCATTGGTGATGTAAACAGTTTATCCAGTGATTTCAGTAAAATGATTGTTCCGACAGAGGAGCGAGATTTTGATTACGGTTTATTAGCTTATCCTTATAAAAATGTAGATGGGAAAATAGTTTTTCAGGTTGAGCTGAATCGCTACATAAGTGAACTGGGCATGAAGGTTGTTCTTGGGGTTCTTTTCTTCTTTGCCATTTCTTTTATGGTTTTGGTCATTGTTATTATGACTGGTGTGACTCAGGTCGCTCGAAAGATAGGCGTCTTGAATCATCAATTATCGAGGATAAATAAAAACGGCCATTTGACGGAACGGGTCAAGTTAGAGGCGACCGATGAGCTTGGTACCCTTAGGGATGCCATCAACGATCTCTTAGATGAACTTCAGGATGTACATGGTCAGCTTTTAAGTCAGGCGACTTATGATGATTTGACGGGTGTCCTTAACCGCCGTGCAGGATTGGAACAGTTAGAACAGGAGATTGTGGATCTATCCATCCGTAAATCGGTGCTGACCATCGTATTTGTGGACGTCAATGGCCTGAAAACTGTCAACGATACCTATGGACACCATATTGGTGATGATTATTTGATTCACGTCTGCCATGCGATCAAGATGGTTATGTCGCTGGACGACAATATCGCAAGACTGGGTGGCGATGAATTCCTTATCATTTTCCCTAATAAGACCAAGGAAAAGGTCCATGACCTGTTTGAACCGGTGCACGGTATTTTGCAAAAGATACATGACCAGTTCAGTTTGCCATATGAAATGAGTATATCCGCAGGTGTATTCGAATACGATGAAGGTCTTGATATCGATCGCTTTATCGAACATGCCGATGAACTCATGTATCGGGAAAAGATGGCACGTCGACAGCAAGAAAATCAATAAAATAAGAGATAAGTAGATAACGGCACAGAATTCTGATGAATTTTGTGTCGTTTTTAGGTTCAAAGTGAGGAGATTTCTTTGAGAATATGCAAAAGTTGGTCGGGGGTTATATAATCTGGTGCGCGGTCGCTTATTATGATGCCAATGTAAAAATATGTCATATTCTGGTATAATAAAATTACAACATTTTACATTTGGAGGTTGAAATGAAAGTTTGGATTGATGGCATGACGGTGAAGGTAACGCTGAAATACGACGAAAGGGATGTGGAAAGGCTTAAGGCCGTTGGTGGCGGAAGATGGGATACTGGGAGACAACTGTGGCTATTCCCCTTGGAGAAGTACGAAACACTGATTCAGATTAGGGAAGAACTCAACGATAAAATGGCCTTTTCAAAAAGTGAGGATGTGCAGATGGATGTCCTGCGTCTGGAAAAGCATTTGAAACTCAGTGGGTACAGTACCTGCACCATTAAGTCCTATACAGGGCATCTAAAGCGTTATCTGACGTATAGCCGTGGTGAGAGAAGTGTTCAGGCGATAGAGGCCTATATGCTCTATCTAATCGATGAGCGTAAACATACCCATGCCTACTGTAATCAGGCGATTAACGCCATTAAGCTGCACTTCAGTTTGCTGGGAGGCACGACCAATGGGATTATGACGAAGATACCAAGGCCTAAGCGAGAAAAGAAAGTCCCTAAGGTCATGAGCAAACAACAGGTTAAGGCCTTGTTCGATACCACGGAGAACGTCAAGCATAAAACCGCTTTTATGATGGCTTATTCCTGTGGTATGCGTGTTGGCGAAGTGGCTGCGATGCGCATCGAATATATCGATAGCGATCGAATGATTATGACGGTGAAACAAGGAAAGGGTATGAAGGACAGAATTGTGCCATTGTCTCAAAGCATGCTGGACCAACTTCGTGATTACTATACCCTCTATACACCCAAAGAGTGGCTCTTTGAAAGTCAAATGAAAGATGGTCATATTACTTCGAGAACTCTTCAAATGGTCTTTCAAAGAAGAGTAGAAGAACTAGGCTTTAATAACCATATCACCTTTCATAGTTTACGACACTCTTTTGCTACTCATTTGCTGGATAGTGGTGTCGATTTAAGGTACATCCAGGAATTGCTCGGTCACGCCAGCAGCAAGACCACCGAAATCTATACCCATGTCAGTACAAGGTCTCTGCAAAAAATCATCAATCCACTGGATCAGCTCTAGGGAAAGTATTAAAAAAGCATGAAAGCTAGAAGGAAAAAATTGAGAATGTATTAAAATGTTGTACAATGGAAGAGGGGATTATTTTGAGTGTTTGTGCTGGCTCTTTGTTGAAGCGAAGGTATTAGGCGTACCATGAGAATGGAATAGAGATATTCTGCCAGAGTAGGCAGATATTATTTTGTAGATGATTTACAAATATATGCAAAAGTGTCTATTTGTGATACGTGTTTAAGATGATGTGAGTAAGGGGAGTAGTGGATGGATTTTGAATTTATGTGGCGAATAGCGGTAGCGATAGTTGTGGTATATGTTGTGGGAGCAATATGGCGCGTGATTGCCGAACACATCGGGAAAATACTTGGCATCGATAAATTCATAAACTGGCTACTGGAGAAAGTGGAAAAACGGGGGTGATTAAAGGCACTCCCTAAATATACAGAGAGAAGTGGCATTCACGAAATTCGCATTACACACCTTATTAGGGGGATATTGGGAAATTCGGGGTGCAAGAAGTTA
>JAFGTX010000102.1 GCA_016938815.1 Clostridia bacterium
TATGTATTGTGTGGTAACTCTATTATACAATGGGAATACTGTGATTTTTATTTTACCAGGCGTTGCACTTAGTATGATAACTCAGTTTGAAAAAAAAAGAGGCCGAAGCCTCTTGTTAAATACTATTCAAGAATTTTAACAACTGAACCAGCGCCAACTGTACGTCCGCCTTCACGAATAGAGAACTTAGTTCCTTCTTCGATAGCGATTGGGTGGATCAATTCAACAATCATCACTGTGTTGTCGCCAGGCATAACCATTTCAGTACCTTCGAGTAAATGGATAACTCCAGTTACGTCAGTTGTACGGAAATAGAATTGTGGACGGTAGTTAGAGAAGAATGCTGTGTGGCGTCCGCCTTCTTCTTTTGAAAGCACGTAAACTTGTGCTTCAAACTTGAAGTGTGGGTTAACTGATTTTGGTTTAGCAAGAACTTGACCGCGTTCTACTTGATCACGGTTAATACCGCGAAGAAGGGCACCGATGTTGTCACCAGCTTCTGCATAGTCGAGTAACTTTCTGAACATTTCAACACCTGTAACAACAGTTGTCTTTGTGTCAGTAATACCAACGATTTCAACTTG
Source organism: Clostridia bacterium (assembly GCA_016938815.1). Taxonomy (GTDB): domain Bacteria; phylum Bacillota; class Clostridia; order Peptostreptococcales; family Acidaminobacteraceae; genus JAFGTX01. The sequence continues at coordinate 585 of JAFGTX010000102.1, forward strand.
ATCGCCAACTTTTACTTGTCCGCGCTCAACACGTCCAGTAGCAACTGTACCACGACCAGTAATTGTGAATACGTCTTCAACTGGCATTAAGAATGGTTTGTCTGTTTGACGAACTGGTGTATCAATGTATGAATCAACAGCATCCATTAATTCTTGGACTGTTGCTTCCCATTTTGGATCACCATTTAATGCACCAAGTGCTGAACCTCTGATGACAGGAATTTCGTCACCTGGAAAATCGTATTCAGAAAGAAGTTCACGAACTTCCATTTCGACTAAGTCTAATAATTCTTCATCATCAACCATGTCTGATTTGTTTAAGAATACAACAAGCTTAGGTACACCTACTTGGCGTGAAAGCAAGATGTGTTCTCTTGTTTGTGGCATAGGGCCGTCTGCTGCTGATACAACAAGAATACCGCCATCCATTTGAGCAGCACCTGTGATCATGTTTTTAACATAATCGGCATGTCCTGGGCAGTCAACGTGAGCGTAGTGACGCTTTGTTGTTTGATATTCTACGTGTGCTGTATTAATTGTAATACCGCGTTCTTTTTCTTCTGGTGCTGAGTCAATA
>JAFGTX010000103.1 GCA_016938815.1 Clostridia bacterium
GATTTTATATACTGGTGTTATCAATACGATTTCAAGAAATGGATATAGAGGTGAACACTATGAGAGCTCTGAAATACGCTATTTTAGGACTATTGAACCGACGTCCCATGACCGGTTATGAACTATCTAAAGAGTTCAATTTTGAATTGGCCGAATTCTGGTACGCCAATCACAGTCAGATTTATCCCGAATTAAAGAAACTCCACACCGAAGGGCTTGTTACCTACGATGTGGAGATTAGCGGCGACATCCTTGAGACCAAGCGCTACACGATTACCGAACAGGGGCAAAAGGATTTTATGCAGTGGTTACACAAGGATGAAAAGTTGCAGCGGACACCAAAGAATCCCTTTCGCCTGCGCATGTATTTTTCAAATTATCTCGACACAGAAACTCGAGTTCAAATGCTTGAGAATCAGAAGATGCAGCATGTCAAACGTTTAAACGCACTAAAGAAAACCTGCGAACAATATCCAGAGACACCACCTAAGGATTCAGACCGTTTCGGCGACTTTTTGGTGCTTAGAGGAGCCATCACACGAGAAGAACAAGTATTAGCTTGGTTAGATGAATGCATTGGTTATTGCAAAGAATAGCTTTTAAAACTTTACTAAAAAACGGGATACAATCTCAAGGATTGTATCCCGTTTAATTTATTGAACTTTCAATTTAATCATTTCTAACAGCCAACAGCCAAAAATGGTCATCAAGAAATAGGGGTATGCCATTATTGACTTAGCAAAATTGGTATAGTACATCACGATGAGTGCACCAGTAAGGAGTCCTATACCAATAGCTTTGGTCTTATAGCGCCATATGCAATGACAAGTAATCCCTACAATTATCCAAAGGAAACATTGAATTACAACACCTTCAATAAAGGGCGCATAATAAAGACCTCTAGAATAGACGTGTCTCATAACCAAAGCCCTTGACTTTGTCAAATTTTCCAAAACGACTACCGCCGACAGCAAAATAACTTGGAAAAGACTTATGACAAGACCCAATGCTCTATTAATATTTATTGAACATCACCTGTTTCTACTGGATTTTCTGGATCGTTACTCCAGCCAATCCAGCCATCGCTGTAAAGTGTAATATCATCTACACCATATACATCGGCGTAGTATAGAATCTCTGCAGCTCTCCAACCACTACCGCACATAAATGCCAATCTATTAGACAAATCAATGCCTTGTTCTTCCCAAAGCGCGACAAATTCTTCTGCTCTTCTCATTGTATTATCCGGATTTCTAAAATACTCCATTGAATATGAGTTTTCAAGACCCGCATAGCCATAAACTGATTTAGGGATACGACCTGCCTTGTCATGGTAAGAGTAGCCTGTAGACTCACCAATGTGCTCTGCCCAAGTTCTATTGTCCACTAAAGTGAATTTAGGATCTTCTAAAGAAACTTTCAACTCTTCAATCGTTTCAATAATATCTGGATTAACCGGCATATCCGCTCCAAAAGATTCTACAGCTACCGGTAAATATTCTGTTGTATCCAGTTCAAATCCAGCATCTAGCCAAGCTTTCGTACCACCATTCAAAACACGTACATCATGAACGCCTAGGTAACGAAGTACAACGGCTACACGATACGCTGCCATTTGCTCTTCACCAGACACGATGACTGTGTCTGTGCTTTGGAAGCCATAATCCAAAGCAAATTTTTCTAACGTTGCATCATCTGCAAGCATCCACGCTGGTGGTGGTTCTACTGCATCTGTATTAATGTGGAAAGCCGTTGGGATATGGCCATTAGCATATGACGTATCTGCCTCTCCCCAGCTCGCTTCTACCATTTTTACATCCGCTGATTCAAAAGTTTCTTGAACTTGACCATCGATTAGACCTTTAACCACTTGCGCTGGTACAATCAGTTGGTAATTTTCGTATTTCACCAATTCCGAACCACTTTCAGACACCCAATTATTGAGGTCATACAATTCAACCGATGCAAAACCCTTTGCTTCAAGGTAAGCCTTAACTGCTTCGTTATTTGCTGTGATATCATTGTATAAAATCACTTTCTTATCAGATGTAATACCTTTTATCTCAAGTGCTTGGTCAAGCACCGCTGCATCTGCAGTAAGCCAGTTATAAGAAAAGTCTACCGAGCCTTCGATATGCCCACCTAAACCATTATTTCCTAAATCCCAGCCGTTGTAAGCATCCGATTGACGTGTATCAACTACAATAATCGTATCATCATTTACAGATGCCATCAAAGCAGTTGCTGTCAATTGATCCGATACTGCATCTGACGCTTCCGATACTTCCGTTGTCACTTCTGGTGTTTCCGCCGGTTCCGACACTTTTTCTTGACACCCTGCCATCGTCAAGATCAACAACAAAGTCAATGCCAAATATTTAATCCAATTCTTCATTTATTTCCTCCTATTATATATGTTCTTAAACACGCTTAATATCGTAGCAAGCTTGATGAATGAAGTAAATTGTTATCAATAAATTCTATACAGGCGATCGAGTTATTTAAAAATTTAATGCTTTGCATTTTATACCTCACCAATGATAAACTGATTTCAATAGATGAAACTTTGAGTACCCCAATAGAGAGGAGCATCACAATGAAGTATAGCTGGACAACGTTACTGGTAAAGGATTTAGATAAATCCATCCACTTCTACGAAAACATTGTAGGTTTAACGATTGATCGACGGTTCCAGGCAGGCCCCGTGGTAGAAATCGCATTTTTGAGTCATGAAAAGGGTGATACGGAAGTAGAGCTTATGACAACGGCAGACCCTTCGAAAATCGCCCACAGCCAAAGCATCAGCATGGGGCTTTGTCAGTGAGGATTTGGATGCAGTCATGGCCGCACTGGATGCCCATGGTTATAGTTACAACAAAGAGATTTTCTCACCGAATCCGACGATTCAATTCTTTTATGCCATCGATCCAGATGGTGTGAAGATTCAATTTCTGAAGCATCTAAAATAAAACCTATCACTAAAAAAGTCGTAGCGAATGCTACGACCTTTCATTTATCTATAAAAGATCTCAATGTAATCACGTATCGGATGGCCCTTTGGTAAAGCCGGCACCGCCAGTTTATAGAGCTTTGCGTTGACTTCTTTCCTAGTCTTGTAATCCCTGAATGCTACCAAAGATCGGCTTTCAGCATGTAAAGTTTTGATTTCCTCGACCAGAACTGGATCTAGCGCCGCTTCTACCGAAAGTACCCATATTTCCCTATAGTACTTTCGATACTTAGACCACATGGTCAAATCCATAGCGTCAGGCCTATTTTCCATAAGTCCTTTCATTGCTGATAAAGCACCCTCGTACTCACCAATCGCTTCAAAAATTTGAGCCAATCCAAAATGAATGCAATAATGAGCTTCAGAATCCCATTCAAAAATCGGGTCAACCAAGGCTTGGGCACGCATAAGCGTCTCCCTTGCCTCTTCATATTGTCCATCCAATTTCAATTGATCCGCTGCTTGCACCAAGGTCTGGAATTCATCCTCAATGGCCTGAACTTTTTCATCACCCAGTGCCTCTCTATAGATGCGCTTGAGATAAACTTCCGCTAAATGATATCTGACTTCATCCCCCCGTGCAGACACGCCAAGTATTTGCGATTGGCAATCCTGTGCACGTATCAGAAAGCTTTTAGCAGCTTCGTGATCCCCTAATTCAAAATAGGTGAGACCTAGACCTCTACAAGGACTTTCAAGCATATCAGCTTTACCATCCCACTTTGTCTCGATTGTCTCAATCGCTGCCCTAAAATAGGTGACTGCCGCTTTGTAATCCTTTTTGCCATAGCTTGTCCAGCCTAGATCGTCATGCTGCTTTGGTGATTTCTCTATTCGATCCTCCACCATCTGTTTCTCATAGTCCCAGGCAAGGTGCTCGAGAAATTTTTTTTCTTCCTCATAGTCCGGATGTTCCGCTATTCTAAGCCGCTCGATGAAGGCCTTGTACTGACTTACTCTTTGATCATAGGTTTCAGAGTCAGATCCAGAAATGACTCTTCTAAAATGTGTCTTAAACCTTTTATCCTCAAAGAAAGCCCGCACATCCAACTTTTCATAGGGAAAGTCAAAAGCCAGTTCCACCTTTGCCGCTAGACACATGGAAAAGACTTGATCCTCATCACCTTGTTTTACCGCTTGATCAAAGGCACTGTCACGTTTAAAAAATGTCTTGATATAGCTCTTTTTAGGTGAATCTTCAGCTTTCTCTTTCATGCGCTGTCTTAATTCATCTACAAAGCCTTTCTGATCCTCGACTTGTTCCTTAGGGGTTCTGGTCTCCTCTTGATAAGATCTAAGCACTTTATTTGCCCAGTGGTAAGCCTTTTTGTACTTTTTCCTATCACAAAGTTGCCGACTCCATAAATCTGCCAAATCCAGGTATTCACTGGCATATTTGCTGCCCAGCTGACACAGGTTTTCTATCCTTCGATCCATTTTAGCATCCAAATAGCTGTTGGCCGTTTTCTCCGAGTAAGCTTCCAGAATTCTTTTAAAGACCTTATACTTATGGCCAATCCCCTGCCTTCTGTAGGCTATAACGCCTTCTAAATCGTTGGAGATTTGAAGGGCTCTAATGACATAATCGTAGACATCCCAGTCGAATTTTCGATCGTCTTCAAGTACGTCATCCAAAGCTTCCAAATAGCGTTTAGCCCAGTAAAGAGTCGATTTAACATCCCCAACGCCATCGTATAGTACGGTTAAGCGTGCCATGATTTTAAGTGTACCCTCTGTCTCCATGCCTTTTTTATCAAACAGCCTCTCATGAACCACTTCATATAAAGTGATCGCATCTTCTATTTTATTCAAGGCTTCATAGACTTTGGCAAGGGCAAAACCACAGTTTATGGTTTTACTATCCTGAGGACCGACAAGCGTTTCATACTGCTGATACAAGCTAAGATATACATCTAGCGCCAATTCATAATCCTTTGCAGCTACCAAGGCCTGTGCATAGTCATTTTTGATGACCAGGAATGCTTCACTATTACTACCTAACCGTGTCTCGAGCGAAGGCAATAAGGCCTTTGTCATCTCAACCAAGCTTTCATATTGACGCTGTCTTTTTAAAAGCGGTGTCACGTTATGAAAACAGTGGCAGGTATTTGGATTGTTTGGACCCAGAAATTCCAGCATTTCATCAAAAGTTTCCTTAAGCACCTGTGTCGCCTCTTCATGAAAATCCGCCTTCTTCAAGTTCAAGCCGTAGATCCGTTTTGCTTTCAGGGTGTAACTGTGCTGGTTGCCATAGATTGCTCGACGCGACTCATAGACCTCTTTTGAAAGGAGAATGCTGTCTTTGATGCGCCCTTCGTTGCCATAGATATTGGAAAGATTCATCGCCGTTAATTGAGCATCCTTATGATCTGCACCAATGACCTGTCTCTGCCTTTTCAAAATATCTTCTAAAATCACTTGTGCTTTTTCCTTTTCACCCTTTTCCAATATTGAAATCGCCATAGAATGGCGGCATTTCAAATACAGCGGATCGTTCTCTTCCAAAACTTCTGCCGCCAAAGTCATCGCCCGCTCTATCGTTTCCCAAGCGTTTGACCGCTGTTTTGCATAATGAAAATATTTAGAAGCTTCAAATAGAATACGCACTTTAACCTTATCGTCTTCATACCGATCAAAACAATTCAAAATCGGCAAAAAGGCGTTCAAGGCCTCGCCATATTGATAATTATCATTGTATCGTGCAATCAGAGGCAACAATTTATCATCCAGCGCCTCTATGAACTCTTCCGGTAACACGACCAGTTCCAGTGTGTTCTCAATATAACGTTCAAGATAAAAACCAAAAAGATCATTGAAAACGTCCAGTTGACTCAATTTCTCTTCATAATAACGCTGCTCTACTGTATTGACCTGCTTCCGCAAAATAGGATCACACCGCTCTACCAATATGTCCTTGATGGTCTTATGCAATTTGTAATAACCGTTCCCCGTCTCTTCGACAAAAGAATAGTTGCTGACACTTCTAATGACGATGCCTGTAATCGCCGGAAGGATTGGCGAGACGATTTCTTCAATATCTTCTGCCCTCCAACTTCCGATGCAGGCCAACACATAGAGCAGTGCCTCTTTCACATCATCGGTATAGCGCAAGAACCGCGCCACAAGTTCGATCTTGTTTTTACCGATACGCGCCTTGGTGACCGCCATACCGGTTTCCTTAATGGCAAAATAATTATTGACACATAAATCCAGATAGACGGGGGTACCGTTTGTAATCTCATAAATGAAATCACGTACATCCGCCTCTTCAATCTTCGAGTCCTCAAGGAACTCCATGGTATCTGCCTCAGACAGGGCCCCCATGATATGCTGTTGGTCTTTCAAGTTGTCTTCCCAATCGCTGTCTATTTGGGCCCATTTCAGAATTTCACGACCTGCAATAACCCAAATTGTCTTTGGTGCATAAACGACTAGACCGTTTTCAAGGTTTCTTAACCACTTATCGTTATTCAAAGGTTGACCGCTATTCTTAAGCTCGTTGACCAATTGTTCATAAGTGTCCAGAAAGATGACCAGTGGGTATTTCTGCTTAGCCATATTCTCCGTTAAGTCTTCTGCAAAGCGGAACTGCAGTTCCTCAAATAGGTCCTGAGGCTTGGCATTGAGCAATTGCTGAAGGACCTCCTTCTTATCGTTCCAGTAATCCGAAACTTTTGCAAGTAGAGTGTCCGCCAGTTTTAATGTGCTTAAGGCGGCTGGGCCTACACCCGGCACCAAATTCAACAAATCCGCACCATCTGCTAGAAAATCCCCTGCAGCCCCTAAAACCTCACGATCAGAGAAATAGCCTTTCTTTTCTTGACGATGTTTCCCCGTTTCAGATTTTTCCTTATAGATTTCCAAGGCTGTATTGAACTCTGGAAATTTGAATTTGTAGCGCTTGCTCAGTTCATCTCTCAATTTCTCAAGGACCTTGACTTTACCCGTCCCCCAGTCAAAATCATAATAGACGTAAGGTACATTTTCTTTGATCCTTTGAACAGCCTTATAATCCTCTATTTCATCCTCTAACTTATGGAGGAGCGTCGTTTTACCAATACCACCGATACCGTAATAGGTCAAGAGGCAGATGTCGTTCTCCTCTTGCGAATCCATCACCGCTTTATAGTTGGAATAAGTGTCCCAAAATGCTTTGCGCGGTTCCACCCGATCCGTAAATATTTTATTAGCCTTATCCCGTTCCTTTACCGTTTTCGTACTACGCTGTTTGACTGCCATAGCCCCTCCTTAATTCACTTAATCTATTTTATCACAGTTTTCTATTGAGCCACATAGGTCATTCTGCTTGTTCAATTTTTAAAAAAATTATTGGTTGTCCACACCATAGAAATACAATTTCATTGTTGCTATAATGACTAAAATGCACTGCAAAGAACCTTTGCAAATACCAACTTAGGAGATGATTTTTATGAGCTTACTAATGGCATTTTCCACTGTTTTAATTGTTCTTTCCCTTGGAGATATCGCTTCCACCAAAACAAAAGCCTTTGTCCCTTCTGTTTTTGTAGCGGCCTTATTATTCCTATTCGGTTTTTGGACCTTCTTTCCCGCTGATATCGTAGCGCTTGCAGGTTTTCAAACCCCTATCATTTACCTTTCCATGTATCTACTGATCACTCACATGGGCACCATGCTTTCCATTAGAGAGCTTGCCAGCCAATGGCGTACCATTGTCATCGCCCTTCTTGGCGTCGTCGGCATCATCGCCCTGACCATGACTGCCGGTTCTGCCCTCTTCGGTTTCCAAACCGCAGTCATTGCAACACCACCTCTTACAGGTGGTATCGTCGCAGCCATCGTCATGAGTGAAGCCGCTACAGAACTTGGACTGGATAGTCTGGCTGTTTTAGCTATCATTACATATGTTATGCAAGGTTTCGTAGGTTACCCATTGACAGCGATTATGTTGAAAAAAGAAGGTAACCGATTACTTGCCGGTTTTCGCTCTGGGGAACTGAAACTGACTAAAGTTGAAGAGACGACAGACCTACCGGAAAGAAAGAAACTCATTCCTGCATTACCAAAAAATTATCAGACCACTTATATCATTTTGGCAAAATTAGGGCTCACCGCTTGGGCAGCCGTTGCTTTTGCCGGTTTCATCAAACCTTATATCGACATCTCACCATTTGTCATGTGCCTATTTTTCGGGGTCATTGCACAAGAATTGGGTTTTGTCGAACAAAGACCGCTTAATCTATCCGGTTCTTTTGGATTCCTCATTACCGGTCTTATGGCCTTCGTCTTTGCAGGCCTTGCCCGTGCGACACCATCCATGCTTTGTGAAATAGCCGTCCCCCTTCTAGGTATTATCGTACTTGGTGTCAGTGGCATGTGCATCTTCTCTATGCTGATCGGCAAGCGACTCGGCTATACGAAGGAAATGTCCTTTGCCATTGCCTTAACCGCTTTATACGGCTTCCCGCCAAACTACATTCTTACAGAAGAAGCTTCCAAGGCCATTGCAAACACCGAGGAAGAAAATGAATTCTTGATGAGTGAAATGCTTCCGAAAATGCTCGTAGGTGGTTTCACTACCGTAACCATCGTTTCGGTTCTCGTCGCAGGCATCTTCATCAATTATTTAAAATAAGACATCGTTTAGAATAACAAGGAGGTATTGAAATGCAAGTCAATGAATTGCTTGAAAAATATAAGGATTATGCCATCTCCATGCGCAGAGAGTTCCATATGTATCCCGAATCAAGTATGAATGAATTTAGAACTCAAGGAAGAATTATGGAAGAACTCGAATCCATGGGCATCCCTTGCCAAAAAATTGCAGGCACCGGCGTCATAGGCACTATACACGGTGAATATCAGGGAAAAACCGTCGCCCTCAGAGCTGATATAGATGCGCTTGAACTTCAAGAAGACATCGAAGTTGCCTATAAATCCACAGTGGACGGTCTAAAGCACGGCTGTGGACATGATGGCCATACTGCAAGCCTGCTGACAGCAGCGAAAATCTTATCCGATATGAAATCAGAATTGAAGGGCACCATAAAACTACTCTTCCAGCCGGGAGAAGAAACCGCAAAAGGGGCACTAGCGATGATTGAAGATGGTGCCATGAACGGTGTAGACGGCATCATGGGCATTCACATCTGGAACGACTGTGAAACAGGAAAAATTTCCGTACAAGCTGGGCCAAGAATGGCTTCTGCAGGGATTTTCAAGATTTATGTCAACGGCAAAGGCGGTCACGGTTCCATGCCACATCAAGGTGTAGACGCGACCATCGTCAGTTCGGCGATTGTCATGAATTTACAGTCGATCGTTTCAAGGGAAATCGATCCACTCCAGTCCGCTGTTCTAACCATTGGCATCTTCAACGCAGGTACAAGATTCAATGTCATGGCTGGCGAGGCTTATTTAGAGGGAACGACACGGTGTTTTGACATGACCGTCAATGACAACTTCGAACCACAAATGAAACGCGTCATCGAAAGCACCGCAAAAGCTTATCGCGCAGAAGCGACCCTAGATTATCAGCAACTTGTCTTGCCGACCATCAACGATGGCCACTTATCTAACATCGCGGAGAATTCTGCTACAAAACTTTTTGGTAAATCTGTGCTAATTGATTTCGAAAAAACCACAGGCGGTGAGGACTTTTCCTATTACTCACAACACGCGCCTTCCGTATTCGCCTTTGTAGGTTCTAAAAACGAAGCTAAAATCGACTACTATCCACACCACCATCCAAAATTCGATTTTGATGAAAATGCCCTCTCCGTTTCTGCCGGTCTATATGCCCAATTTGCACTGGACTTCTTGAGTTAGGTGATACCTATGAAAACACTTATAAAAGAACAAGAGAACTACATCCTCAACTTGAGACGGACCCTTCATCAAAATCCGGAAGTCAGCTGGCAAGAATACGAAACCTCAAAGCTGATCAAAACAGAACTGGACGCCATAGGGATTCCCTACGAATCCCTCGCCGGTACCGGCGTAATTGCCACAATCGGCATACCAAGCAGGGGAAAAACCGTTGCTCTTCGAGCGGATATGGATGCCCTTGCAGTAACCGAGAAAAACACTCTGGACTATGCTTCTTCAAATCCCGGCGTCATGCACGCCTGCGGACATGATGGCCATACAGCCATGCTGCTGGGTGCCGCAAGAGTCTTGAAAATGCTAGAAAATGACATCAACGGCTGCATCAAATTAATTTTCCAACCCGCCGAAGAGATGGTTGAAGGGGCAAAGACGATGATCAAGGCAGGGGCCATCGACACTGTTGAAGGCATCTTTGGCATCCATCTATGGAGTGGCCTCAAAATAGGGAAAATCGCCTGTGGAAATGGCCCACAAATGGCTTCTGGTGATTACGTCGTTGTCGATATCGAGGGAAAAGGCGGACATGGTTCTCTACCCCACCAAGGTGTCGACGCTATTGTGGCCCTGTCTTCCTTCCTGCTTAACATTCAGTCCATGGTCAGCAGAGAAATCGACCCCCTCGATCCTGCTGTTCTTACCTTTGGAGAGGTCAAGTCAGGCACTCGATTCAACGTACTGTCTTCAAAAGCACATGTTGAAGGTACCGTCAGATGTTTTAACCCGGAGATTCGATCAAAATTTCCTGAAATCATCACACGCTATGGCAACAACATCTGTGATGCCCATAGAGCCACTTTTCACCTAAACTATACGGAGGGCACACCACCAACCATCAACGACGCACATTGCGCTCATTTAGCGAGATTAGCCGCTTCGGAATTTTTGGATAAAAGCGCTATTGTCGATATCGATAAGACCACTGGCAGTGAAGACATGGCCTATTACCTAGAAAAAATCCCGGGTGCCATCGCTTTCGTCGGTGCCGGCAATGCCTCTAAAGGTTGTGACTTTCCACACCATCATCCTAAATTCAATATCGATGAAGACAGTCTGATTATCGGCATGGAACTCTATGTAAGATTCGCACTCAACTTTCTCAATCAATAAATTAGAGAATCAAAAGGACCATCCCGCAGGATGGTCCCCTTTTATGCTTTCATCTCAGGAAACAAATCGATGATCTCGAAGGCGATTTGAATCTTAAACCGATCTTGATAATTAGAAAAATCCACGCTCAGAATTTCCTGTAGGCGATTGATCCTATAAGTCAACGTATTGCCGTGGACGTGGAGCGCCTCCTTTGTGGCTGTCCAATTCCCGCCACTCAATATATACGTCTTTAACGTATTGTAGAGTTCCTCTTTCGATGCGTTTTTATACCTGATGATCGGCCCCATGATTTTTAGTACAAAAGCTTCTAAATCACTTCTGTCGTTCTTGAGTAAAAATCGCTTAATTTCCAGATCTTCGTAAAAGTAATAAGTGCAGTCTTCGGAATGGTCATACTTCAGCTCAAATAACTGCAATGCATTTTCATAGGCCATCTTAAAATCACTTTGATTCGATACCACTTCACTCACAGCAATACGGCATGTAAATTGGGCTTTTAAAAAGGATAGAATATAGGATGATTTCTTGAAAATCTGATCAATGAACGCTTCCATCTGCTCGCGGGTCAAATTTTCTCTGACATCGAATATGGTCACGATATAATTTTTTTTCATCAGCGTGATGCTGTCCTTGAACCGCACAACAGCCAGTTTATTGATTTCTGAATACAGATACTTCATATTTCTATGAAAAGCCGCATCCATAACACTGGTATCTATCTTGGTAATTAAAATCTGATGACTTTTGTTCAACTCATAATTGAATTTTTGGGCAAATTTATTTACAAACTCCGACGATGTATTTTCCAAAAGGTTATCAAAAAAATCACCTTTTAGGGATTGTTCCAATGTTGTCAATTCGTTATTCTTGAGTATTTCCAATGCGATAATCGTCGCACTCTTATCAATCGTAATTTTCTCCAGTTCACTAAATCCGGATTTCTCTGATACAACGCCAATCCATCCCAGCATTTCCTTATTCACCATGATCGGGTAGAAAAACACCCATAAAGACAAACCTTCGCAATAAAAATTACTTTCCTTACGCGCTTCCATTCGATCAAATAATTTTGATTGTTCATGAGTAAGAGCGTCTATATTGGTATAATAGTTCAAACTATAATATGAAATCACGTTAAATGGATTTACCGTAAAAATATCTCTTTTCAGCATTAAAGACACTTCGTTTAAGATATCTCCAATATGCCTTCCACTCAGAACCATCTCCGTGAATTTATTATGTAAAAAAGTAGAGTACTCATACCGATTTTTTTCTTCTTCAATCATAGCGCTGTATCGTTTGAGATTTCTCTGATTTTCAAGTTCCCGCTCGTAATTTTCAGCATTTACGATGGCAATGGTCGCATGGTGAGAAATAAGCTCGGCCAAGGATACATCTTCTTCGGTCAAAGGCTCTTTTTCTAGATAGTTGTCAATGACAAAGACGCCAATACACTCGTCGCCATGAATCAGCGGGCAGGCTATAGAACTTTGAATATCATCAATCGGCTGATCGATGGTATTACCTAGAATCCCCATCTTATCCTTTGCCATGGTATGCATCATCGCCATCATCTCACCGTGATTTTTCAGATAGAGCGTCTTTTTCTCAACAAAGGCATAACCAGTAATCGATTCTCCCGGCAAGAGATCCATTTCAATATTACCAAAGCCAATGGAGGCCTTCAGCCTTAGAACCTGGTCCTTCTTATCATATAAAAATATAACCGCAATATCCGCTCGCTCCAAAAGATCCAGCGTCGCTACCATAAGCGCATTCAATATATACTTTACATCACTAGAAGAATTAAGCAGTTTGGTGATTTCCAGAATACGCTGAAGTTGCTCCACCCTCTTATCGTTATTCGCATGCATCGCTTCACCCACTTTTATGACTATTTTTTTATAGTCTATAAATAATGCAAAGGTGTGTCAACGGCTTCTACTAATTTAGTCCATCATTACCTCTACAATACGTTTCATACGTTCAACAATTTTCACACCAAAAGGACAATTGGGTTCGCATTTCCCACAATCCACACAGTGATCTGCACGGTGTTTCAATTCCAAATAGTACTCTTTCTCCAACTCATCCCCAGCACAATATTAATTATAAAACTTATGAACCTGTCCAATATTTATTTAAGCTGGATAGGGCAAACAATGGTTGCAATAGAAACAGTTTCTGTCTCTCTTTGACGGCGATATGATACTTAGCACCCTTCACATCCAATTCCTCAAAGGGCAAATTTAATACAGGGTTGATGTCGTATGCCGAATTGACGCTAAACATTATAAAATCTATATCACCCAATTCGATAAAGCGATGGCATATTTCTGCCACATGGGATGCAATACCGAGATACCGAATTTTTCCTGCCCACTTCAGCGATTTTGCATAAGCGTAGGCACCAGATGTAATTGGATGAAAATTTATCATACTTTTCTTTATGATGTATCCTGAAGTTAACTTTAGGTCAAATGTTTTTTTTATAATTCAAAATCGAAAAAGGCATCTCTGGAAAAATCCGAGATGCCTCAATGAGCATTTTATTTATGCTCTGTAAAAATCATCGATTACTTCGATACCTTTTTTGTCTAGTAAGTCATCCACCCATTGACGGTTGACCGAACCCGAAGCTGCTGCTGCAACCTTTGCCGCATCACCTTCTGCAATTTCTTGTGCCTTTGCTAAAATATCTTTTGCACTGTTTCTTGGAATCACGATAACGCCATCAGAATCGCCAAGAATTATGTCCCCCGGATTGACTGAAATGTCACCGCATGAAATCGGTACATTAATCTCGCCAGGGCCTTCTTTATAAGGGCCACCTGGTGTTGTACCAGTCGCATAAAGAGGCATCTCGCTTTTTGAAATAGCGTCGATATCTCTGATTGGTCCATCAATAACGATACCTTCAATTTTTTTGAAATCCGAAAGATAACGGTACATCACTTCACCCATAATTGCTTGCGTTCTGTCACCTTTGTTGTCTACAACAATAACGTCGCCTGGTTCTGCAATGTTTAATGCCTTATGAAGAGTTAAGTTGTCTCCTGGGCGAGATTTAACTGTAATTGCCACACCGCACATAAATCTAGTTTGCTTTGACAGAAGCTTGATATCTGAACGCATCGCTACAGATCGACCCATAGCGTCTGCGACATTTGCTGCAGGTAATTTACTAAAGGCTTTTACCAATTCTGCATCTGGTAATTCTCTCTTTAAAAATACTCTATTTCCAACTGACATAATGTTCTCCTTGAATTTAATTTAATCGTTGTATGTTTCTGCTGTATCCCAATCAATGTTTCTGACAGGCCACGTTGGTGCCTTGCCTTCATATATTTCGTGGATGCCCATTGCAGAGTGTAGGGATGCTCTGTTTGTCGCTTCTTTTGTCGCTGCGCCGATATGAGGTGATACGACAACATTATCCAAATAAAGAATTGGATTTTCCGGATCAACTGGTTCCTGCTGAAGTACGTCTAATCCCGCACCTGCAATCACTTTATTCTTACATGCTTCGTAAAGATCTTTTTCATTAACAATAGCACCTCTTGCTGTATTGATAAGGAAGGCTGTTTCTTTCATCATTTCGAATTGTTCTTTGCCAACAAATTCCCTTGTTACCTTAGTTGTCGGGCAATGAATGGATACAAAATCAGACTCTTTGAAGATACGGTTGATGTCTCTTATTACTTCTACACCTTCTGGAAAATCTTCTCTCTTCTTGTAAGGGTCGTAAGCGAGTACCTTCATGTTGAAACCGTGTAAACACTTGTTAGCCACCCTTGATCCGATATTGCCACAACCGATGATACCTACTGTTTTACCATCAATTTCATTTTTAGGTGTTCTTAATTTTGCCTGATAATAATCTTTAACAAAATCTCTTCTAACGATTGTATAATTTCTCGAACAGTAGAGCATATATAACATCGCCGACTCCGCAACCGACATACTGTTGGCAACAGGACAGTAAAGCACTTGAACACCATGCTCTTTTGCCGCTTCTAAATCAACGGTATCAAAACCTGCGCCATGTCTCACGATCACTTTTAATTTATCTGCTGCTTCAAAAACTTCTCTTGTGATTTTTGAAAGTCTAACGACCATCGCATCAATACCTTTGATATCTCTTATGATATCTTCAGTTTCCATACCAGTGCCCGTAATTAATTCGTGCCCTCTGCTCTCAAGATAATCTCTGCCTTCCTGCATGATTTCCTGTGGTAATAAAATTTTATAACCCATTGCTCATTCTCCTTATTCATTACACTTAAAGTATTCTTCATAAATGTACTCTGGTGCGCAGTACATAATCTGACCATCTTTGATGGTCATTTCCGGTTTCAGCATTTTCTGTCCTTTAAATTCCGTACCCTTCCAATCTCTATAGATCTGTTTATGTTCCACTAGATCGAATATTGCCACATCAGCATATGCACTTTCCGATAGGCAACCAATTTCATTTTCCATTTTCATTAATTCCGCAGGTTTTTCAGTAGTCATTTTAATCACTTGATTTAAAGTGATTCCCATGCTTAAATAGCGGGACATCAAATTTGGAAGTGAGAAAATTGGACGTCGATACATACTGCCAAGAACTAGGTCAGTGCTGCAAATATCAGCTATGAATCCTTGTTCCATAGCTTGCATCATGACATCATAATCGCCATGCTTCCTACCTTCAGCAGTGTCGAAAATAATCCCGCGTTCACGCGCTTTTAAGACGCAATCGTATAAATTACCGTCTTCATCTATGATTGTGTTTTTAACGCCTTGATAGACATGCTGGAAGATGTCACCCGGTCTAAGAATATCCAAGACTTCGCAAGTCGGTACTGGAATATTCGTACAGTGTACTTCCACCGGACAACCGATACGCTCAGCAATTTTCACAGTCTCAATCAGCGGTTGAATACCAAGGCCTTCAGCCAATTCTTCACTCTGTCGAATTTTAAGCCCAAGAATATTGTCTTTATTTTCCTTATAGATTCTTTCTATTTTATCTGCATTGAAAAACTTAGGATCAATGCATTCGTGATAGCTTGTCGTCACAAGTCCCGCCGAACATACTTGCAAGAAACTTTTGATTCTCACTTTGCTGCGTTCGATAATGGCTTGTCTAAAAATCTGATAATTGGAAACACCTGCACTGAAATCAATGGCGCTTGTAACACCAGTCGGCAAATATGCCGCATCTGGATACATACCTATATCTGTGCCATCATGAAACATATGTGCATGGGCATCGATCAGTCCTGGAAAGACGTACTTGCCGTCTGCATCTATAACGTGTTTCGCAGTCATACCAGCTTCATAAGAAACGATTCTACCTGATTTAATCACAATGTTCTTCACACCATCCACGTTGTTTTTGGGATCAACAACGTGTCCGTTTATAATCAGTAAATCCAACATATTTACACCTGACTTTCTTTTACCACAAACCTAACAGCTTCCAGTACGGTAATCCGATGACTAAATAAACTACCAATGCCACGCCTACCATCGCCGTACCTACTGTCCAGAAGTCTTTTTGTGTACAATAGCCAGTTGCAAAAGTATAGATGCCGGCGCCATTTCCGTAATGCGTCAATAAAGCACCATATGCTGCAAAGAAACAAAGCAGTAATGCCATAACCATAATTGGTGCATCTGTTGTCAACGTAAGTGCTAAAATAACTGGGTAGAAAGATGCAACGTAAGCACTGTTAGAAACGAAGAAGTATCTAACAGCAATACTCATTAATAACAATAAAATCATTGCAACCATACCATTTAGTTGGGAAAGCTTTAAGTAACCTTCAAGGAAGCTTGCAAGCCACTGATAGAAACCCGCTTTTGATAACGCCGATGCAACACCATAGAAAGCACCATACCATACAAACGTATTCCAAGCACCCTTTTGTGCGATAATATCATTCCAATCCAAAATGCCAAACAACATAGTTAGTGCCAAGAAAACAAAGGCAACAACTTGCATGCTAAGTGAAACAACTGTGATCTTTCCACCAAACATCCAGCCAAAAACCGCTAAGATAAATAATACCGCTAGAATTTTTTCATCCGATTTCATAGGACCCATTTCTTTTAGACCTTCATGCATCAGCGGTTTGATATCTCCCAGATTTTTCAGTTCTGGTTTATATAGTTTGTAAACCACAATTGGTCCTAGGAATAAAACAAGTCCTGCCGGAACAATCGAAGCTTTGAACCAAGACATCCAAGTAATAGTAATGCCTAACATTTGATCAATCAAAGAAACTGTAATGGCATTAGTCGCCATACCCGTCATAAATAGGGCCGCAGTAGAAATTGATACGACGTACATAAGCATCGTTAAGTACGCACCTAGTTTTCTTGGATTCTCATCCGGCGTAGACCCAACACTCTCAGCAATGTTTCTGAAAATCGGGTAATCAATAGATGCTCTAGACATGTTCGATCCAGTCGCGGGACTAAGAATCAAGTCAACAAAAACCATGATGTATCCAAGTCCTAAAGATGTTTTTCCAAATCTCGTCAATAAGTTGTATGCAATCCTTTTTCCAAGGCCCGTCTTGACAAACGCCGCACATACAATCGTTACCGAAGCGATAAACCATACCATTTTTGAACCATAACCCGAGTAAGTAACATCCGTTCCTAAAAATACAGAACTGATACCTATAATGATGAGCGTGATGACTGGTTCAGAGAATGGTTTAATGACTAAACCTAGTAATAATGCGATATACAGTGCTACAATATGCCATGTATTTGTTTCTAGACCAGCTGGTGTAGGTAACATACAAAGCAACAAAGGAATGATGACTACAATAGCCAATTTAATAAGTGTTTTTAAATTTCTGTTCTTATTCGTTTCCAAAGAATTTTGCTCCTTTTCTAAATTTGGATTAACAGGATTTTTCATCTTGCTCCCCCTCAATTATTTTTTTCTTGGCGCCACTCAAATATATTCGCAACTTCCGTGCCAAAATTTTATTATTCATATTTTTTTACATAATTTCTTGTAAAATTGTTGTATTATCAAGCTTTTGCATTCTTCGCCTATCTTTTTGGTGATGTAAATTATGAAATCGTTATCCTCTTGATATCTTGTCCAACAAAGCGTATAATTTCAAAATGAAATGATATTTCATTTCACCTTTTAAAAATGAAATACTTTATGAAAGCAGGTTAGAATAATGAAACATCCTATTGTCATATTATCTTCTTCTAAAGATTTTACCAAAAAATTCAATGACATATTGATAGAACGCCATCTTAATTATCCCATTATGGAATGCACTGGGTCTACAACCGTTGAAATGGCGAAAAAGTATAGCCAAGAAGGGACTCAAATATTTATCACCCGAGGTAAAAATCTCGAGCTTGTCAGACAAAGTACTGCAACACCAGTCATTGACGTCCGATACACCTACGAGGATTTATATTACTCCTTGGAAGAAGCCAAACTCTATTCGAATAAAATTGCCTTTATTGGCTTTGATTTGGCCTATGAAGTTGCTAGAAAATTTCAAGCGCTTTCAAATGAAAACTTTTTACTCATCAAACCAAATGACGTATCAGATATAGATCAAATTGTAGCAGAGCATAGCCAATCTGGCATCGAGGTTTTCATCGGTGGCTTGACCGTTGCCAAAGCAGCACAAAACCACGGTGTAAAAAATGTTATGATCCAGGTAGACGACTACTCATTGGCATTGGCACTTGATGAAGCCTTGTCTTTACTCAACTATGAAATGGCACTTAGGAAAAATTTTGAAACTATTCAGCAAATTCTAAATGCCACCACCGAAGGCATTATTTCAATTAACCAATCTGCAAAGCTACACTATATCAATAATCAAGCGCGAAAATTTCTGACTGACGATAAGAAAAATCTTTTGATAGACCGGATTCTTGATTTACCTGTGATTGCAGAAACCATCAACCTGGGTACCACCAACTACAACCAATTTATAGAAATCGGCAATCAATCCCTAATACTCAACAGCCGTCCTCTAAAGATTGATCAGCAGATTTTTGGTGCTGTTGTGACTTTGCAAAAATCAGATTACGTCCAAAATACAGAAAAAGAACTTCGCAAAAAATTAAACAGCAAAGGGTTGGTTGCTAGAAATAATTTTTCTGACATTGTCGGCAACAGTCCAATTTTTCTTTCCACCATCCATCGTGCAAAACGATTTGCAGAATCTGACAGCACGGTCCTCATTACCGGCCCATCTGGTGCAGGGAAAGAAATATTTGCCCAAAGCATCCATAACCACAGCAGCCGGAGAAACGAATCCTTTGTAGCCATCAACTGCGCTGCATTGCCTATGAGCATCTTGGAAAGCGAACTGTTCGGTTATGTCAGAGGCGCCTTTACTGGTGCCAATCCTAACGGCAAGACCGGTATATTTGAATTGGCGCACAATGGCACCGTATTTTTGGACGAAATCGGCGAGATGTCACCAGAAACACAAGCAAAACTCTTGCGGGTCATACAGGAAAAAGAAATCACCCGAATCGGCGATGATAAAGTCATTCCGGTCAATGTTCGCATCATAGGCGCTACCAATAAAAATCTATTGGAAGAAATCGAAAAAAATACCTTCAGAGAGGATTTATACTACCGCTTATGTGTTCTTGAACTTAAACTACCTTCATTAGACGAACGACGTGAGGATATCCCACTTTTGATCAGGCATTTCATACAAAGGCAATCACCGCAAATCCAAATTTCGGACGAAGCCCTTCATACACTCAGCAATCTGGCTTACAGGGGTAATATAAGACATCTTCAAAACATTATCGAACGTCTAATTGTCATGCGCGAAACAAATATAATTGATAATTCACTTGTCTATAAAGTGCTAGACCTACATGACACCCAAAGTACTACCTTGAAATTAAAAATCGAATCACTTGTAGAAGATGATGAGCCCTCTGAGCTCAAAAAAATGGAATACCAACTGATTCAGGAACTGATGGCAAAATACGAAGGCAACAGGACAAAGGTCGCTAAAGAACTAGGAATAAGTTACACCACTTTATGGCGCCGACTAAAAAAACACGATTAAACGTGTTCACACTTTGAAAATCGGGTATACGTGTATAAATAAGCTGTACATTGAAAAACATCCTCTTTATTAAGGGGATGTTCCTAGTTTATATCTTTTGCCAAGGAAAATTTCATGTCATATTCCAATAGCATTGCTACAATTTTCTACATAATGTTCCTACTCTATATGAGCTTTGGCATCTATGGCATCTATATTAAGCTCAAGAACACGGCGAATCGTATTTTCTTTTTGATTTGCGCCGCTTTAGCTATCTGGTCTCTGGGATTTTCTTTTGGTGCCCAAGCGCAGGATGTCCACACCAGTATCCAGTGGCACCGGTTTGCTGCCCTTGGATGGGGTTCTTTATACAGTTTAACGCTTCACTTTTTTTGCGGATTACTGATAAAAAACAATTTCTCCAAAATCGGTGGCACTATGCTCTGCTTTATTTACCTGCCTATTATAATTTCCCTCAACTAGGTCCTATCCTTATTATCATTCCAACTATTGCCATTTACTATTCCATCAAACAATATGGTCTAATCTCACATGATGACTATGAACACCCCCATATCATTTCTGGGCATTGGTATGGACGATACCGCTAGTGTGATTGAATTGCTGCAGGCCATTCGTCAAATAGGGGTTCAAATATCCATTGATGATTTTGGCACAGACTATTCATCCCTCAGCAGACTCAAGATGCTACCTATTGATAAAATCAAAATCGACAAGCAGTTTATCGACGGCATCTCCAGCGACGCTAAAGATCGAGGCATCATCCAATCCATTATGGATTTATCAAAAAAACTGGGTCTCAAAGTCATCGCAGAAGGCGTTGAAGATGAACATCAACTCAATTACTTAAAAGAACAAAATTGCACCACTATACAAGGCTATTATTACTATCGACCCATGTCTTCTGAAGATATTGAAGAACTTCTGCAAAAATAGCAAGAAGGTAGCGTTCGCTACCTTCTTTAAATTTTTATATAATTGTTTTATGGTTTACCCTCGAGCAACTTCTTGAAGTCTTTCCAACATTTCAGTAAGATCCACATTATAGTTGTTTTCAATCACCTCTATGGAATCAAATAAACACGTACAAAGAATGCAAACGCCTATAATTTCATCATATTCTCTAATGATTTCTTCCGTCTCCGGGTACTGATCCACCCAATCCAATAATGATGTTTTTCGATCCATTCTATTTTGCCTCCTTCATTGAAATGTGGTATCCTTGGTCAAATTCAGAACGAATGCTGACTGGCCCCTGCAAACTTACTATATTCTCC
>JAFGTX010000104.1 GCA_016938815.1 Clostridia bacterium
CCCTATGGTCGCCGCTTTTATATATTCATTAATCCTTAAGTTGTTCGATGATTTCTTGTAAAATCCTATCCGCATCCTCGTTTGGCACCTGGCAGGTACCGGCATTTTTATGCCCTCCACCGCCATAACGTAGCATCAATTCGCCGATGTTTACATTAGAGGATTTATTAAATATGGATTTTCCTACGGTGAAAACCGTATTTTGCTTTTGATAGCCCCAAATCACCTGAATGGAGATGTTGGACTTTTCATAAATGGCGTATTTCATAAATCTGTTGCCTGGGTAGATGGTATGTACATCCCTTAAATCCACTACCAACACATTATTTTGAAGATGACCCTTTTCCATCAATTGCTTTTTAAAGTTGTCTTCATAATAAAAATACAAATCCACCCGTTCTTTAACATCTTCAAGAGCCAATATCTCATCAATACTATGGGTTGTACAATAATCAATAAGTTCCATCATCAAGTTGTAGTTTGAAATACGGAATTCTCTAAAACGTCCCAGTCCTGTACGAGCATCCATTAAGAAACTCAACAGTTCCCATCCATTAGGGCTTAGGACATCATCTTTTGAAAATCGTGCCGAGTCTGCTTTATCAACCGCTGACATCATATCATTCCACTCGACAGGAAATACCGTTTCCCCGCCATAGTAATTATAAACAACTCTAGCTGCAGATGGCGCATCTGGATCAATTATGTGATTTTCTCGTCTTTCCTTATTGCGTATCGTTTCACTTAAATGATGATCAAATGCAAGATATACACCATCCACATATGGCAAGTTTGTCGTGATATCTTTATCGGTTACTTCAATGAGCCCATCCTGCATATCCTTTGGATGGACGAATTTGATGTCATCGATCATATCCAGCTTTTTAAGCAATACCGCCGATGCCAAGCCATCAAAATCACTTCTGGTTATCAGTCTATATTTTTCACTCATACCACATCCTCCTATCTATATACTATATACACACTTTTCCAAAAACTATTCAAGTCCTATACAAAAAAATAACCCAATGCTGGGCATTAGGTTTATTTTAAGATAATAAGTCTAGCTTACCTTTTTCAGTTTCCGATTCTTTATTTTGTAATTGGAACTGATATTGTTGAGTAATTTGCAATCTCTTCAGCTCTGTAATCTGAGTCGCCAAATCCTCATCGAATTGGGTTCTTGCCGACAAGGTATTTTCTCTTGCAACCTCGTTAGAACGAATTGCCGATTCAAATGCATTGGTTTGAGAACCAATTTCACCACGCGTATCATTTACCTTGGTCAATGCCTTATCGAGTGCATCGAGACTTTCAGGATTTGTAATGTCAAACTCATTAAGACCTAAAGAATCCAGGGATGTCTGGGTAATCGTCATGGTACGCCCCTGACCTTCTCCACCGCCTTGAATATTGCCATCGAAACCACCATCAAACAATTTGATGGTATTGAATTCCGTATTTCGAAGGCTCTCATCAATGCCAGTCAATAGCTGGTTCACCTGATCTTGGATGATTTCTCGATCAGAGTCCGTATAGGTGCCATTTTGTGATTGAATGGTCAATTCACGAATCTGTTGCAGATTATCTACAACAGAATTCAGCGCACCTTCTGCGGTCTGGCCTAGACTAATTGCGTCCTGTAAGTTTTCTGAGCCCTGATCCAAAGCGTTTTCTTGAGCTTTCATAGATTCGCTAATGCTCAACTCTGCTGGTTTAGTACCCGTTGGCTGCGGGTTAACGATTGCTTTCGCTACCGCATCAATTTTCATAGCCATCACCTCACCTCACATTCCTACAGTTTATCTATACCCAAAATATGATTAACATAACATCTTCTGTGGCTTCTGAATAATAATTATCGCAATGATAATAAGCGCAACGCCTAAGGTTTTCACAAGAGTCAAATACTCTCCAAAAAGCACGATTGCAAGGCAAATCGACGTAATTAATTCAATAACACTAATAACACCTGCTTTGGATAAATCGATTCCCATGTGAATGCCCTTGAAGTAAAAAATATATGGCAGCACGGAACCGATCAGCGCCAAGCCAAGGGCGCTCATAAGTACCGGCGTTTGCATCAGAATCGGTAAAGCGGCACTCATATTGGCAAAGGGCATAATCATAAGACCTCCGAAAAGGAAGGCATAGAAGATCACAGTCAATGGTTTCAACCGTTTGAGCAAGAACTTACTGAAAACACTCATCAGTGAAAAGGATACTGCTGACATTAATCCCAGTATGATCCCCTTAGTCGAAAAAGATGACGCCGCCATAGAACCACCCGTAATCGCCAAAACTGAGCCTGTAAAGCATAAACAAACGCCAAAAACCTTTCGAGCAGTCAATGCTTCTTTAAAGAGAAGCGTTGACCAAATCGTTAAAAAAATCGGCGCCGTATAAAGCAATACCCCTGCTTGAGCTACACCCAACATATCTACCACCGGATAATAAGTGCAATTGAAAATCGCTTGCGTAAAAAAAGCCATAACAAGCAAAGCCCCTAAATCGCGCCATCCAATTTTAAAATATGACCGCTTGCCGTTCACAAAATAAAGTCCCAGCATCAAACTACTCCCAAGCAATTTGATACACCCTGTCATATATGCGGATAATCCGCTATTCATCATTACTTTTCCAAAAATACCAATCGTTCCCCACATAATTGCGGCAAAAGCTATGCTTAAAGCCGGTAATAACGACTCTCTTTCTGTCTTCATAGATT
Source organism: Clostridia bacterium (assembly GCA_016938815.1). Classification (GTDB taxonomy): domain Bacteria; phylum Bacillota; class Clostridia; order Peptostreptococcales; family Acidaminobacteraceae; genus JAFGTX01. Next base: position 2,729 of record JAFGTX010000104.1, read on the forward strand.
GTGTCACCACGTCATCATCTCCCTATTTTTTCTTCACATTCTTCTTGCAAAATCAATGCCAAAAAATATGAGTAAAAAAGGGCCTTTTAATCTGTATTTATACAACTTTACATCATCTAACATCCCGTTTCGAGTTAATTTCAACTTGTATTTTATCATATTATAAGTTATATTCAACTTATAAATGAATCTTATCTTAGAATAAATCAACTTTCAAGTTGATTTCAACTTATATTTGGAGTGTATTATGAAATTAGATCGCGATTTTTTTAAAAACGTCTTAGATTTGTCCTATGACGAAATTTTTGTCTGTGACGGCACGGGAACCACGCTCTATTGTAACGAGCGTTTTGAAAAAAACTACGGCATCACGCGGGATGAAATGCTTGGACAGAAAACTACCTACCTCGTCGAAAACGGCTACTCGACACATACGCCGATTCCCGAGGTTATCGCTACCAAAAAGACTGTTACCAGACCTCAGCGTACGGCGACTGGAAAACTGCTCATCGTCACCGCCCGCCCTCACTTCGATGAACATGGTAACATCGACTATATCGTCGAAAACTGCCGAGATATCACCGAACTCGAAGCGGTTAAAGAAGAACTTAACGAAAAGGAATTAGAGCTGGCACGCATCAAATACAAGATCAAAAAAGACTTGGATGAAAACTCACAAGGCTTTCAATCTTTTACAAGTCCCTCGATGGTAGAAGTTGCCACTATAGTCAAGAAAGTAGCGCCGACCGATGTTACCGTATTGATACAAGGCGAATCGGGGACTGGCAAAACCTTTATTGCCAACTCTATCCATAGAAACAGTGCCAGAAAAGACCAGCCCTTTATCAGCATCAATTGTTCCACTATCCCTGAAACCCTTTTCGAATCAGAGTTTTTCGGATATACCAGTGGTGCATTTACTGGCGCAACTACAAAAGGAAAAACAGGCTTAATCGAACTGGCAAACGGCGGTACACTATTCTTAGATGAAATTGGGGAAATTCCCCTTCAACTTCAAGGAAAATTGCTTCAAGTCATTCAGGAAAAAAAATTCACACCTGTGGGTAGTACAAAAGAGACGCACATCGATATTAGAATTATTGCCGCTACCAATCAACCCCTTGAGCAACGTATTCGCGAGAATAAATTCCGGGAAGACTTATTCTATCGTCTTAACGTCGTATCACTGACGATGCCCGCTCTAAGACAGCGACAAGAAGATATCGAATCCTTAGCGACATTCTTTCTCAAAAAATACGCGACGCAGTACAAAAAGGAACATTATTTTTCGTCACAGGTCATGGACATCCTTATAAAGTATCACTGGCCAGGTAACATCCGCGAACTTGAGAATCTGATCCAACATATCGTTGTCATGTCCAGCAACGAAGAAATTTCGAGACTGGATCTGCCGACCAAACTCATCATCGAGTCCGACGAACAACTTATTCCATCTGTTTCCATGGATTTTGAACATTTGATGGAGACCTATGAACGCAGTTTACTGGAAGAAAGTATGCGTCATTATAAAAGCAGCTATAAAATTGCTCAACATATGAACATCAGTCAGACAAAAGCATCCAGACTATTAAGAAAGCACAGATTGACTAGCAAGTAGTCTATCTGTGCTTCTGCCTTTACATTTGACCAAGACCCTTACATTTGAGGAATAAGACCACTTCGATAGGCCTTTAGTAATTCCTTTAACGCTTCAATACTTTCCTTCATTTCCTTGCCTTCATCTGTATCGCCCACATACATTCGCGGATGATCTTTTTCGATGAAAACCTGTGTTGGCAATTTTTCGCAGTTTTCGAGAATGGCCTTTTCCTTCGATTCAAAAGTCTTGTGCGCCACAAGCGCCATGCCTCTAGAATTGAAAATCAAGGTGTATCCCGCAATACCAGTCTCTCGCTGATAAGCTTTCGCAAATCCGCCATCAATAGCAATCATCTTGCCTCCCGCTTTGATTGGCACTTCACCCTTTACCGCCTTTACAGGCACATGCCCGTTGATGATATGGGAATACGTCGAATCCAAACCGAATTCTTTCAATATTCTAGTACAGGTGCTCTCATCTTCCCTAAATTTATAATACGGATTTTTAGCTTCCTTGTGTGGTGTCTTGTCATCAATGAAATAACGCTCAAAAGTTGCCATCTTCGCTTTTCCGAAAAGCGGCGAAAGCGGTCCACACCAAATATACCACATGACATCCAGCGCTTCATCCTTTAGTGGACCTTCCGGTTCAAAATAGGCGTGTCGGGACATCACTTCAAAATATTCATAAAGGTCTTTGCCGCAAATGGCACGATTCTTTGCGTGGTAGCACGCAAATTCTCCCTCATCGGTCAATGGAATACAACCGTGATACAAGAGATTTTTATTGTGCACGCGGTACATATTACCTTTCTTGTATAGGAACTTAATGTGCTTTTTCAACTTTTCGGAATAAATGAATGAATGTTTCAGCTTATCCAGCACATACAGTTCATCCTCCGTCATCCTATAGGGGTCCTCTGGATCAACCGTCGGCAAGAAGGTATCATTCATGTCATAGACCACACCATCGATTTCCACCGTACCCGCTTCCAAATCCAACCTATCCAGAACACGTCTGTCAGCCATCTCGAACTCTGGCCGTCGTTCTATAATTTGCCCTTCCAACTTGAACTGAATGACAGCAAGCGCCTTTTGCATTTTAGAGAGCAAATCAATATAACTTTCTTTAAAACTAGATTCTCTCACCTTTGTCTTAAAGGAATCCGCATACGGACCATCATAAACATCGTATGTAAATCTGATTAGCGGCGAAAGATTAATGCCGTACCCGTCTTCTATGGTTTCTAAGTTACCATAGCGGATGGCAATTCTAAGCGCATTGGCAATACAAGCTTCTGATCCCGCTGCCGCACCCATCCAAAGAATATCGTGATTCCCCCACTGGATATCTACCGAATGATGAGTTTCCAAGACATCCATAACGATATGTGCTCCTGGCCCCCTATCATAAATATCTCCGATAATGTGCAATCGGTCAACAATAAGACGTCTGATCACCTCACAGATTGCAATGATGAATTCATCCGCACAACCCGTCTCAACAATACTATCGATAATCGACTGATAATACGTCGTTTTCATTTCACTGTTCTCTTTTTCATGAAACAACTCTTCAATGATATAGGCAAAATTCTCAGGCAAGGACTTACGAACCTTTGAACGCGTGTATTTATAACCTGCCGCCCGACAAAGCAACACCAGTCGATAAATGGTATCCCTTTCCCATGCATCAATATCCTCGACTCTTTCCTTCACGACACTTAATTTTTCCTTTGGATAATAAACCAAGGTCGCTAGTGTATTCTTCTCACTTTCAGACAAAGTATCACAAAATGTGTCTTCAATTTTTCTCTTAACAACACCAGAAGCATTTCTCATCGCATGGTCAAAAGCTTCGTGTTCACCATGTATATCCGTCAAGAAGTGTTCTGTTCCTTTTGGCAGATTGATAATCGCGCCCAAATTAATAATCTCTGTACTTACCGATTCAATGGTCGGATATTGCTTCGCAAGCAATTTCAAATACTTAAGATTGTCTCTTATTTCCATTTTCACACCCCTTTACCCCATCTTCAATTCATTATATCGCGTTTAGCATTTGGACTCAATATGTCCCACACTCTTTTGGACATAAAAGAACCGCTTTTAACGATCTCAAAAGCGGTTGCTAAACGATGTCACTATCAAAAAGGACGGATCCCTCAAAAGGATGCAGCATCGTCAATGTAGACGCTACAAGTCCCGATTTACCTCTCACTTCAATATAGTCATTGCTGGTCGGATAATACTTGAAAAAGGACTGCTTTAAAATGCGTGGTCTCGTACCCGGCTTATACTCACCAATAACGGCCATCGGATAATTGTACATCAATTTTCGATTTTGGATGGCATGCAAATAGGCCTCTGCTTCTAGAAGAGAATCAAAGGATTTTAAAAAACGTTTCTCTATTTCCTGAAAAATTACATCACTTACCTTCATTTCACTGACAATGCGAAATATGGTTACATAAAACATGCCCTCACCACCTTTATCCTTATTATACATAATAAATGGCCGTTATTCTTTTACAGTATTATTACTATGTTAAATCTAGTTTGCCAAGAGCGGATATGCATGGAACAACATAATATAAAAAATGCTTTGACAAATAAACATAATGCCAAAATGAATCATAAAGCTCGCTTGTGGCTTCTTCTCGCGGTACCATCTTTGTGCCAGAAAGGATACACTAAGGGTTAAAATCAACATCATGTACATACTTGATACTGACTTCAAATGCCAAGGCAAGGACCCAGCCATCACTTGTGTTTTAGCCAGAATCATCGTTGCATTCTCGTAGAAACCAAACAGCACACTTACCAGATAGACGATCATCGAAGCTCCAAGCAATTTTTCCGGATGATGCTCCGTCCAAGTGATTTTATACATGGAAAGCGGCATAATCATCAAAATAACCGGAAAAAGGAAACCCATCGAAGGAATAAATCCAACGGCAAATGCCGCCGGCAATACGGTGAGCGCACCAAAGAAAAGCTGCATGAAAGCATCTTTGGTCAAAACATTGCTTGTTTTTACAACATCCGCATCCGATGACGCGAAGTAGATGCTACCGACACTGGAACCACCCTCTTTAGATATCGTATTGAAGACCAGATAATCCTCATCATGGTATTTAAAAAATTCGTAAATAGGATGTGATTTTTTCATTTTGGTGAGCTGTCTATAAGAGCGTGTGCCACTTTCATCCGTTACTTCAACCAAATTTCTATAGGTACTGTCCGCCGAAGCCAATTCATCCTTTGCCACAAATGTAAACTGTTCCATCATCATGACAACCTTATCACCCTGAAATGCTTTGTACCTGAAGTTCGGGAAGTCCTGCATCTCGAATTTATTTAACGTATAGGACTCCGGTCTATTCCAATCATAGACCAATTCCTTATAGTAAGTGCTGCTTGTGCGCGTATCTCTAAAGATACTCATAGAGCGCACCGTGTCATCAGCAACAATCAAATAATTGCCCGCATCCTTCGTTGCATTGGTCGTGATGAAAGGAGCAACTTGATTTTTAGAGATACCGCCATCACTCAGATTCATACGGTAATAGGTCGAATAGAAGGAACCACCATCTCGTGAAACTGTCGTTATTAAAAGAGTATCTTGATACACAGTGTAGTCAAACTGCAATATAGTATCATCATCAAATAGTGGCACGGCATTTTCGCTATAATAGAAATACGCTGAAGACTTTCTATAAGCGACCGTACTGCCATGTAAAACAACACTGTCTACACCCGAATCCACAAGTTCTTGACCTAATGATACACCCGCTTCTGTATCGATGCTACCGGCATAAAGGCCCTGATCCGCCCAGTAAATGTAGTGTAACTGGTTCTCCTCTAGTTCTGTGGAAATATCGGCAATAGAAGGAATCCCCTCTCCTATCACACGGCTGCTATGTAACGTGCCCTCGGGTGAGTAGGTTTCAAAAATGAGCTTGTCCCTGTCATTCAATAGCAAATAAAAGCCTTCTGCATATGCGCCTGATGCAAAGCACTTCTCATCGTACGCCTCATATAAATCATTCTTTTCGTAATGCCTTAAAAAAACTTCTTTTGAAAAACCATCACTCGGTAATTCATAAAAATCGTTAATCATGGTCATGAGTAGTAGACCAAAGGAAAAGATCACACCTAAGGCTAAGAGTATGCGCCAATCTTTCAATCGTTTTATCGTCATCATTCATCCTCTTCAATCGGCTCAAGGTGGATCGCCTCGATAACCTTTTTGTCCAATGTATCCGTCACAAAATCGAATTCTGATATTTCTTCCTTGATTTGCAACATTCTGGAATCCAATGTCGTAATCATATCCGCACATATTTTGAGTCGTCTTGTAATATGCTCCGGTGCCTGATTGCGGTACTTGTAATAGATTTTATGCTCTAAACTAGCCCAGAAGTCCATCGCAATGGTTCTAATCTGTATCTCTATTCTTATTTTCACCGCACCGCTACTCAAGAAAACCGGTACTTCAACATGGACATGCAAACTCATATAGCCATTCTCTTTCGGACTCGCTATATAATCCTTTATTTCCACCACTTCAAGATCGTCTTGATTCTTGATGAGCTCATATACTTTGTAAATATCCGCCGTAAAGGCACAGATAATCCGGATACCGGCTATGTCGTATATATATTTCCGTGCATTTTCGATTGTCGGTTCATAACCTCTTCTTTGTAACTTATCGATAATGCTATTCGGTTTTTTCACCCTATACTTGATGTGTTCAATAGGATTGTAGTCATGAATACTTCGAAATTCCTCATCTAGAATTTGCAATTTCAAGTAAACTTCCTCTGCTGCGAATTTATGAACGAGCAGTAAATCGCGCCACGGTTTCATCTCTTCTGTCATCAATGCCTCATACATATCAATACCCCATTTATTTATTATTTACAGTCCACGCTATATAAAGCCCCACCATTTCATTATAGGCTTCTACACCACTAGACTGGCCATTTGCCTTTAAATACGTATCATTTACAAACCGCTGCGCGGACTCCAGTGGTCCGTCGTAACGCTGCCACAATTCATTATGGGCCACCATGTCCTTTTTAATGCCTTCATCTAGTCCATCACACACTGCCAGATAAGCATTTTCATCAATTCCTTTAAGATTATTCAGTCCATAAATCAAAAGAAGAAGGTGTCCCGAATAGCGCGTAAAAATATCATCACTTTGATGCGCGATAAAAAAAGCAATAAAGTTTGCCTCATCTTCTTTGGCTATCCCTTGTTGATGTGACAACTCGTGCAGTGCTACCGCAGGAAGCATATACAGACTGTTAATCTGATTGATATTCGCCTCGCCCGTAAAGGGGTTGTATATGCCAGAAATGCCATTGTAGCTAAAAAAACTGGCTGTCAGCAAAGTTTTCGGAGGACAGATCGGTGCTTCTATAAAATCATACTTCATGGAAGCTTCTCGGTAAATTTCAAAACTGCGTGCCAAAATCTCGTCCACAGAAGCCCGTGTCGTGACGACCCCATCAGGGCGCTTATCCAAGCTCTTTCGCTCAAAAGCCATCGTCCCAGCCATATCCTCCAGCAAATCCGACAGAGTCTGAACATCAATCGTCTGTACTTCCAAACCCAGCTGTTCATATAGAGAAGGTTGATGGTAATTCAATCCCCAAAGTGTTTGAAAAAGCACAAGGACTACAAGGCATATGTTGCACATCGTCCACACATCCGTTAAGACAAAAACTGAAAATTCACCTTCAGGCATGCCCTTCCTTATACAGCGATAGCCCCCGATTCTTGTCACTAAAAGAATCATACCCACTATAAGCAGTAGCACAACAAGCACTTCACCCAATGAGAAAGAAAAAAATGCCGATAGTCTGCCCAAAACAGATTTAATAACAGGGTAAAA
>JAFGTX010000008.1 GCA_016938815.1 Clostridia bacterium
CGCATGATAAAGGCAATGATTAGAATCGTTGACGTACCTGTCAAAACAAAAGGCTTTTGGTTGTATGTTAATACATAACCCAAACCAACAACTGTTCCCGGAATCGCTATAGATAGCATGGTCGTAAAGTCCAAATACAAGCGACCAGGGAATTTCTTTCTAACCAGTAGAAAGGCAATCAACATGGAAATGAGTCCAGTGATTGGTGTAGAAACCAGCGCCAGTTTCAAGGTATCGACAATTGGCTTGATGCCTAGGTCGAATACGTATTTGTAATGATTTAACGTCAGGGAGTAATCCACACCCCAAAGTTTAATGAAGGTACCGATAGGAATTAAAACATACATCATGGCCACAAAGATACTGATAACCGCCACTGAAATCTGTAGTGGCTTCACGATTTTCGGATCGTCGATTAGCTCACGCTCTCTTGATACTTTACCGGTCACCGTGATGTAAGACTTCTTACCGATATAGAATTTCTGTACCATGAAGGCTGCAATAGAAATGATCAAGAGAATAATCGCTAGTGCCGTCGCACCACTCATATCCAAACTGCCAATCCCCTGCATATAAATCTGAACCGCCATGGTGGTATAGTTGCCACCGATTACCATCGGGTTACCAAAATCGGCAACGGATTGAATAAAAACCAATAAGCTGGCGTTAGCAATCCCAGGCACCATAAGCGGCAATGTAATTGTCTTAAAAACTTCCCATCTTGAAGCGCCCAAATCTCTTGCCGCTTCTTCTACAGACGGATCGATTTGCTTCAGCAAACCAACCAGCATCAAATAAGCTACTGGAAAGAAGGTCAACACCTGAACCAAAACAAGTCCATGAAAACCATATATATCTGCATTCTTCATGCCTAGTAAGCCCTTTGTTATTAAACCTACACGGCCGAATAATAAAATAGCCGATAAACCTATTAAAAAAGGTGGGGAGATGATCGGCAAAATCGCGATTGTTCTCAGCAACTTTTTATTACCCATTTTCACATAGGCGGCCGCGTAGGCAAATAAGAACCCAATAGCAGTAGACAACACACTTACGACAATCCCTAGCTTAAGAGTATTAAAAATAATGTCCTTGTTATAATCTAATCTGAAAATCTCACTATAATGATGGAAGGACAGTTGTCCTTCGTAAATGAAACTTTCACGTAAAATATTAGCTAGCGGAAATACAATAAACATGGTCACTACGGTCAGCATCGTCAAAATCGATGCCAGAAGAATCGGATCTTTCATAATGTTTTTTAATCTTTCAACCTCCGTAATCCAACGGATTTTAGAGAGGTTTTGGTCTTTTATTGTTTCCGATTTTTTACTCATACAAACTCCTCATCTATACAAACTCTCATCCTGTTTCTTTTAAAAAAGTGTCTTTCAATAGAAAGACACTTTTCTTTAATCGTCTATTCTGTTGGTAGTGTTGTTTTAGTCAACTCCATGAATTTCTCTAAAAATGCACTTCTGTTATCGCCAGCCCAAACAAAATCGTAATCGATTAACGCTGTATCTTTAAGCGTCATCGCTTGCTCCGGTGGGTTAGCATTCTTGTTAGTCAAGAATTGGTAAGAGCCAACTGTTTTACCAAGTTCTTGAGCTTCTTTAGAAAGTGCCCAGTCTACGAACATTCTAGCAGCTTCTTGGTCAGGACCGTCTTTGATGATACCTACAGCACCAATCTCATAACCTGTACCTTCTTCTGCAGTTGTAAAGATAAGATCCTTATAACCTTCTTCTTGATATTTAATCGCGTCATGTAAGAAGCCGATAGCAATCGGTGCTTCGCCCATACCAACCATTCTACCTGGTGCAGAACCTGATTTTGTATATTGACGTACTTGCTCGTTGAATTTTTGTAAGTATTTAAAGCCTTCTTCTTCGCCTTTTAATTGAACGATTGTTGCCAAGAAGTTATATGCAGTCGATGATGAACCTGGATGGGCAATAACGATGTTACCTTTGAACTCAGGTTTTAAAAGGTCATCCCAAGTTTTTGGCAATTCCAAGTTATTTTCTTCCAACCATTGCTTGTTACCTTCGATACCGAGGTATCCTGAATAAATACCAGTCCAAGCGCCATCTGCATCTTTGAACTGATCTGGAATATTTACAGCTTCAGGTGAAATGTAGTGTTCAAGCAAACCTTCGTTGTCTGCATTGATGAAAGTCAAAGCACCACCACCGTACCATACGCTTGCTGATGGGTTTTCTTTTTCAGCTTGAATTCTAGCGAAAATTTCGCCACCACTCATTCTAACCATTTCTGTCTTTACGCCGGTTGCTTTTTCAAACTCTTTAACCGCCATAAGTGCATGGTCTTCCATAAGACCTGCGTAAACTGTCAATTTAAGATCCTTTTTAGTTTCAACAGGTGTCGCATCTGTACTTTCTGTGCTTTCAGTACTTTCTGCGCCTGTCGCTTCAGGTTCTTCCGCTGGCTTTGAACAACCTGCAAACATACCCATAGATAAAACTAAAACTAGTAACAATGCTACTATTTTTTTCATCTTGTTTCCCCCTATTCAAATTTACGTACTGATTCTTACACTTTGATTATATCGGGGATTTGTCAATTTGTATTTCCCAAATTGCTTCAAAACAAAACGGCAACCGCCTGTTAAATAAGACCAAAGAATATTTTGATGATGTAGGCGACCACCGTGAAATCCACTTCACCCATACCTACTTTGTAGAAGCCTAAACTGCGCATCTCTGGCTGAAGTACCAGTGGTAGCAAGCCAATGATCACCCCAAATAGGGTTGCCGCCGTCACCGCGCCGAATTTGCCGCCCTTGAGTTCACCGTAAATCCCTGCCGCAGAACCACTGAAGAAGCAAATCGCCGACGATGGAATCACAACATAGAGGCTATAGCTTCCAGCAAGAAGCATTGCCGCATAGCCGCCGATCATACTAAATACAAAGCCCAGCAACATGGCATTTTGACGATGTGGAAACAAAATAGAACAGTCCAGTGCCGGCACAGCATCCGGAACAATCTTATCCGCAATACCGCGGAAAGAGGTCATGATTTCCTGAACCAGTACCCTTACACCGGATAAGACGATGAAGACCCCCGAAGAAAAAATCAATGCCTGTTTAATGGCAAAAATAACGTAATGGGTATTCAGCGTCACATCTTCCGCATAAGTTTTTCCCGCAATCAAAGAGCATAGGACAAAAATGATGATCATACTCAGCGTGGTCACAAACATATTATCAGCAAAGACGCCAGGCATCTTCTTTTCCTTAACCCCATCATCCTTGGATTTGAATTTGGCAAAGCCCTCACCTATTTTGGCGCTTAATAAGAAGCCAAGGGTACTGAAATGCCCTACCGCCACATTATCCTTCCCTATGATTTCTCTGGTATAGGGCTGCAAAAGCGATGGCAAAACACTCATCAAGACACCAAGAATACTACCACCAAGCGCAATCGCCCATCCCGCGCTGAAATCCAAATAGGTGAAAATAATCGCCAACACACTGGACATATAGATGATTTGATGTCCTGTCAAAAAGATATATTTGTATCGTGTCGTTTTCGCAACAACGATATTCACCAGCATGCCAACGAGCATAATGCTGTAGAGAAGACTGCCAAACTTAATTTCCGTATAGGCTGCCAATCTCTCGTTACTCGCTAAAATACCGATTAATTGAAAACTTCTCTGAAAAAGATAGGTGAGGCTCATCAGCGCCTCGGAAATAATTTCGCCGCCAATGCCCATCAAGGTCACGCCAACCGCACCTTTAACCGCTGAACTAAAAGTGGATTGAAAAGACTTTTTTTGCAGAAAACATCCCAGTGCAATATAGAGAGAAATGATTAAGAAGGATTGCTTGAATATATTGTTAATCAAATCAGTATAAATTGCCATGCAACACCTCCAAAGCCGATAGTAATTTCGCTTCTAATTCATACCCATCCAAAATGTCATCCAAGCCTATTTTGATGCCGGGCTTTTCAATCATGCTCACGATATAATCCGCTCCAATGAATAAATCAGCGTCTTCCGACTGGGCGGTAAATAGATCTGTATTATCTATAGTCGCCTGAATACCATGTTTTTTTATAAGCGCTATGGTCTCCATGAGTAAAAAATGACTGCTGCCTAAGCCCATGCCGCACACCACTAATATTTTCATAGCAAGCCCTCCTCAAATTTTCGTACCCACGTCTCCAAAGCTTTATAGGATTTCAGGCTCAGTAGTGTATCCACATGCTCCTGTTTTCGAATCATCTGCATAAAAATATTCAAAGCTCTCAAATGTGATATTTCATCTTTATTGGATAGCATAAAAATGAATTTTACCGGATCATTTTTAGGATTGCCAAAAGGGATCGGTTTTTTTAGCACGACAAGGCTCAAGCCCACATCGATGACCCCATCCTCAGGTTTGGCATGTGGTATTGCTATATAAGGGCGAATCACGCTATAGGCTTTGAAGGCTTTGTTATTGGCTTTCATCGCCTCTGGATAAGCTTCGGTGATATAACCATGTTCCATCAAAGGGCGTGCTGCAATATCAAGTGCTTCCTCCCATGAATCCACCTCGACACCTAGCTGAACACGATCCCTTGAAAGCAAATCATACATGGTCAAATCATTTCTTTCCACCTGAGGATCGATGATGCTCTTAAGTTCCTTTTTCAAGTGAGCCGGCGAAATGACTGTACAATATTTCTCCACGACATTCATGATGGCCTTTAAATCGATATCCTTTTTCTCTTGAATATGCCTTTTTTTTCTAAAATACTGATTCAATTTTTCTATATCCCGATCATCCAGCAAAGGATTGACAACCACCACAGGCAGGCGTTCGTCCTCGATAGCAATGGTCGTAACGACAACATCTCCTAGAAGTTCCTCTTGTCTTTGATAACCTGCATAACTGTAATAGCCGACAATATCCAAATCCTCAAATTCATCTTTGAGTCGAGCTTCCAGTATACGCACTGTCGCCATGCCTGCGTTACAGACTAAGACAGCCTTGCTTCGATCGCGATTGATTTCCTGACGGCTAAAATAACCTTCCATGACACCACCGAAATGAAGTGCAATGAAGCCTATTTCTTCATCGGGTACAATGACATGAAGGGACTGAGATAAATACATACAGGCTTTACTCGCTGCATCGTAGTACTGAGAAAACTTCAATTGGATCTCACCGAGCAATTTATTACTGATGCCGATACCGTAACGCATACGATAAACTGCTGGTTCTAAGTGCAGTAAAAGCCCTCGCGCCAGCTTTTCGCGTTCCGAAGTCAAAAGTTCTACTTGTTGGTCCTGTTCCATAATGATAATCATTCGATCGATGATTGCCTTCAGATTGGCGACGCGATCATCAAAAAAATTGACAGATTCCTGTTTGAATATTTTATTGGTCAGCAGATACATGCTGATATAGGCCTTCTCCATATCGTTTTCAAGAAAAGCCAGCGGTTGGTCTATAAGATGCTGACTGAGGACTTTGTACTCGTTGGAAAGCTTTATGGTTTCATACTGATAGGGTTGCAAAGTCACCATATGCCCCATGGCATAGCGTACCGCACTCAGCTGCATCACCATGGCAATCGTATGGATGCTCGTATCGGTGTAAACCCGTTTCAGCCTGTCTTGAAGTCCCTCTATCAGGTGTCGCTTATCCTCTAAAGCCTTTTCATCAAATACCGCTTCCCAATTTTCTACTTGCCATTTGTCTAGGTAAGATTTTTTCTGAACCAACTCGACGAAAAGTTGTCTTTTGTGAAACTCAGTAGCTTCCAAATGCATGCCGATCTTACGCTTACGTACCAGACGGCAACGATCATCATGCAAAAGTTCATCCAATTTTTTTATATCTTCAACGATGGTGTTCTTACTAAAGCCAATATCATCGGCAATATCTTGAATGGATATTGGTATTTCCTGTTGCAGTAGGAAGAACAAGATATGATCGAGACGCTCTTCCTGATTCATGATATAGGACTGACGATCTTCATTACTCGCCTCCCATAGGACGCGGTCCTTCTGCAACAAATCCCCTACGAAGCGGATGCCATTGACCTTTGACCGGTTGAGACTAGGAATGCGCTCTTTGTTCAAATAGTCATCGATGGCATTTAAATCGTTGCGTAGTGTCCGCTCAGATACATCGTATTTCTCAATCAAATATTGATAGTCCACTTTTTCTTTTTCTAGAATAATATCCCGTAATATTTCCGATTGTCGCTTTTTGATAAGGAAAACCCCTTCCGATTTCACTTTCTTATTAATTAGCATTATACCAAAAAAAAATCTTCCACGCTTGTGGAAGATTCCCAAAATTCAATGTTTTCTAATACCCTGCCATACACTTTCTGATGAGATTGGCAAACGCCTTATACGAACACCTAAGGCATTTTTGATTGCATTGGCAATGGCAGCCGGTGGTGTATCTGAACCGATTTCTCCTACTGATTTGGCACCGAATGGACCTGATGGTTCATAGCTCTCAACAAATGAAACATCTAGATTCTTGATTTCCATCCGAGTCGGCACTTTGTACTTCATAAAAGAACCATTGATCATGTGACCTGATGCCGTGTACTTCATCTCTTCAAAAAGAGTCATGCCGATGCTCTGAACGAGCGCACCTTCTACTTGGATGCGTGCCAGATTGGGATTGATGGTCGTCCCACAGTCCACTACAGCAACATAATTCAGTACAGTTACTTTTCCGGTCAGTGTATCCACTTCTACCTCTGCGCCACCAACCATATACGGTGGTGGTGATTTTTTACCCACGTAGGAGCCACTGGTCACCAATTGTTGTTGATGTTCAGAATAAAAGAGCAAGGTGGACAAGTCTTTCAGAGTAATCGTTTCATCGCCACAAATCAGCTCTTCTCCGTCAAACTGCACTTCTTGTGAGCCGAAATGCTGCCTGCCTGCTTCCAAGATAGCTTCCCTCATACGCTGGGCGGCAATAATCACACCATGGCCAGAGACGTAGGTCGTACTAGAGGCATAGGCACCCGTGTCAAAGGGTGTTAAATCGGTATCGGAGGAGTAAACAATAATGTGCTCTACCGCAACACCCAGTGTTTCCGCTGCCATCTGAGCCAAAACCGTATCTGAACCCGTACCCAAATCTGTCGCCCCAATCATTAAGTTGAAAAAGCCGTCATCGTTGAGTTTTAAAATTGCCGAACCCATATCAATATAGGGAATACCTGATCCCTGCATTGCAAGAGCAATACCGACCCCCCTTACATATCGGTCGTCCACTTGCTGCCTTGGGTATTTTTCATGCCAGTTCAGTTTTTCCAGACATTTTGCCAGACAGGTATCCAACTTACAAGACTCGATGGTCATGGCCGTCCCTTCCTTGCCCTCGCCCATAATCTCGAAGATCTTCGAAGTTTCATGCTCTACCATCATGTTCTTTTTCCTGAGTTCAACCGGGTCCACCTTTAAAAGCTCTGCCAGTTCGTCCATGGCCGATTCCAAGGCAAAATTGCCCTGTACGGCGCCATAGCCTCTAAAAGCACCTGCTGGTGTCTTGTTGGTATATACCACGTCGCCACTGAAAGCTACTGCTTCTACCTTATTGTAAAGCGGCAACGTCTTGGAGCCTGCAACCATCAGTACCGTCAAGGCATGCTCGCCATAGGCACCCGTATTGGATAGTATATTCATATCAATGGCTTTAATATCACCATCCGTTGTAGCGCCGAGCTTGATATCCACCCGCATCTCATGGCGTGTATAGGTTGACTCAAAAACTTCCCGTCTCGTATAAACGATTTTAGACGGCAGCTTAGTTTTCATAGTGACAAGCGCCACGTAGAACTCTCCATGAATGGCTTGTTTTCCTCCATAGCCACCTCCGATTCGCGGTTTGATGACGCGAATTTTAGACAAAGGTAACCCTAATGATTTACCAATGATGCGTCTAACATGAAATGGTGTTTGGGTCGCAGTGATGATGTTCAAACGATCTTGAAAATCATAATAGGCCGTTGCAGCATGTGGTTCGGTCATTGCATGGCACTGCTGTTGGGTATAATATTGACCTTCGTAAACGACATCGCAGGTCTTTAGAGTCTCCTTTACGTCACCAATTTCCATGCCATAACTGGCCGCCAGATTTTTCTCCGGTTCATGACCAATCGGGAACATGCTTCGAGTGCCATCGCCATCATGCACTCTGATTTTCGAATCCTTCGCCAACTCAAAATCCAGTACCGGTTCAATGATGCGATAAGTGACTTCAATCCGCTTCATGGCCGCATTGACTGCTTTTTCAGTTCGACCTGCAACCACCGCTACAGCATCACCGACATAGCGTACGTATTGATCCAAAATTTTATGGTCATAAGGGGAAGGTTCCGGATACCCCTGGCCAGCCCTTGAGAAAATAACATTTGGCACGTCTTCATAGGTCAATATGCAAGCAATGTCGTGTAACGCTTCAGCCTTTGATTTATCAATAGACATTATTTCAGCATAGGCATGAGGACTTCTAAGCACTTTGACAATTAGAGCATTATCATCTGCCAGATCATCTGTAAAAGCTGGTCTTCCAAGAACTAACCCCATGCCGTCCACCTTTGGAATCGACTTATTGACTTGCATTACCACACACCTCCAAATATTTCAAAATTCCCCTGTGTTGCCCTTCATAGCCTGAACAACGACACATATTGCCAGCCAAGTAATGTTTGATGTCGGCCAGCGTCGGATTCCTAAGTTCATTTTTCATGGCATATACAGCCATTACGAGTCCAGGAGAACAAAAACCACATTGTTCCGCGCCTTCTGCAGTGAGATAGGCACCGATTCTTCGTGCTTCCTCTTGTATACCCTCAACGGTTAATACCGATTTTCCTGCCGCACGTACCGAATAATAGGAACAGGACGGTACCAATTTACCATCTACAATAACAGAACAGATGCCACAAGAAGTCGTATCACACCCCCGCTTCACGCTTTTGAATCCAAGGCGTCTCAGCGTGTCTAAAAGCATTTCATCCGGCTCTACCAAGGTTTTGAACTGAATATCGTTGACCGTCAACTCTATTTCCATTCAGACACCCCCTTAAAGGCATCATCGATTAAGGCTTCCGCCAAGGCCTTTCTATAATCACCGCTGGCTCTATTGTCGCCACCAAAAGAAACGTTCTTCAGCATCTCTTGAATATCTTTCTCGCTTGTCGCTTTGCTTTTTACAAGAATGGGACCACCAGGACGAGAGCCGATACCGACACACCATTCATCACGATAGGACACAGCCACACTAATCAATGAAAAATCCGTATAGACCGATTTAAAACACATGAAATTACTTTTTCCCAACTTGGGAACAATAACCTCTATGAGGATGTCCCTAGTAGGATGTTCCTCCTCCAGATAAGCTTCTATAGCGACTTCACCAGCTTTATAAAATACCAATTTCGCTCCCAGTGAAAGAAGTGCTGTGGAAATATCTGAAAAGGGATATCGTCCGCAAATGCTACCACCAACCGTCGCAACGTTTCTAAGGCCAATGCCGCCAATCTGACATACCGATCGTTGTAACGCCTGTGGCAAAACGTCTCCTGTCTCGATTTCCCGTAAGGTCGTCATGGCACCAATTTTGACAAGATTGCCCTCATCCTTGACGTAGTCAAGCGCCAATAAACTTAAATCAATGACACAGGGGACTTCCCGCTTTTGCAGTCGCAAAAAGACACCGCCAGCCATCAATACGCTTTCTTTATTATCTACATAGGCCGAGTATGCTTCCGATAAACTGCTCGGTCTCAACATTTTTTCAATCTTCACGCCAATCCCTCCTCTCGTTATAAAACCCCGCTAATCGCTTTTGACGGGCATCGAGACTCACATAAGCCACAACGCATGCATTTCATTTTATTGACGATCACTGTCTTTTGAAGACTCAATGCCCTTTCAGGGCAAATTTTTACGCACAAACCACAGTGTACACAGGCGTCATCGGAAATACTAGGATGATCACCACCGCCAACTACCTCATAAGACAGAGACGTATGCCTTACATCTTCCATGCTTTCAAAATGATAGGTCTCTAAAACTTTGGGCAAGTGCTCTACAATTTCGTCATAAAGGCCACGCCCATTGATAAGGGCTGCAGAAAGCATTTGAACCAAATCCGCTCCTGCCAACATAAATTCTATAACGTCTTTTGCCGATTCAACACCACCACAAGCGATGATCGGCAAATCCGGAAATGACTTACGAATATTCATCACTCGATTCAGGGCCACTGGCTTAATTGCAGGGCCAGATACCCAAGATTTCCCTCCATCGATGCCGATGGTTACCGACCGCTTTTCTAAATTGATGACCACGCCAGGTCCTAGTGAATTGACCGCAACAACACCACTGGCGCCACAATCGACAACATCTTTCACAAAACCCAAGTAATCGTCTATATGTGGGCTCAATTTAATGAAAACCGGCTTATCTGTACTGCTACAAATAGCTGTTACTAAGGACTTCAATGCATCCCGATTGTAATGGGTGCTCACCTCAAAGAAATCCGCATAGGGATTTAACTTAGGCACCAATATATTCAAATCTTCAGCCGTATAACCCACACTGACAATCAGAGGTTTTCTCAAGTCCTGCTTCAAGTTAGGGAGAATGTTTTCAACCCACATTTCATGGGGCAGCTCACTCCATAGTTCCGTGTTATGGACCATATGTCGGCTAGCGACAATACAGGGTTTGGCTACTTGTGCGCCGTCAAGAGAAATTGTCTTTGTAACCAGTCCTCCCACATCATGTTCGTTGAAATACAACAAATTGTCCAAACTGTCTACAAGTGGTCCTGACGCGGGTAACAAGGGGTTATCAAATGTTAGTCCTAAAAGCCTTATGCTTAAATCCACGGTTCTCTCCTCACTTTCTCCCAAAGGGCTTCCGTTTTTTCATAGGGGCCTGAAAAACCCTCCAACAACAGAAAATGTTCTATCTTTTTCTTGCCTTCTATGAATAGATGACGTGGTCTCAAATTGTCATAAACGCCATAGAAAATATGAGCGAAAACATTGGCTTCATTCATCGGCGTGGGTGCTTTGTAATCAATCAGCATCATATCGGCATCGTAATCCGCTTCAATACGCCCTACTTTATGACCCGAAACCTGACCATAATAGACGTAAGATTGTATAATATGATGCCTGATTTCATCCAGAGAGATGCCTGACGGATCTCTCATCTCATTTTTCCCTAGGTAGTAAAGGTCTTGCCATGCCCGTGCGATATTGACGCCTAGGCCATCCGTTCCGACCAGTACCCCTATGTTATGACTTCTGAATTTTTCATATTTAAAGCTACCAACAGCATTGTTCATGTTAGAACTCGGATTGATAGCGACATAACACTTGTTCTGGGCCATAAGTGCGGCCTCTTCATCGTCAATATGGACACAATGTGCCAATAATGACCCCGGATTCAGCAAATTGTAACGTCCCAGTCGATGTACCACGGACATATGATGCTTCGACAGGGTTTTATCTTCATCCATTGTACTTTCGGCCACATGAATATGTATTGGTGTTTCTCCCAAAACTTTTTCCACACGACTCAGGGTTTCGTCACTCAATGTCATCGAAGCGTGCAAGCCAAAAAGACCGTCCCCGTTTGCAATGCCTCTCAAATTTTCTTCTATACAGTGATCAACATTGAAGCGGTCACTGGTTTCAAAACAGAAAAGCCCCTTCATGCCTAACGTCTCTTTGATACCTTTTCTCAGGGCCTCAAGGCTTCCATCAATAGCACCACTGGCATTGTGGTCGATCACAGCCGTCACACCGGCACGCAATGAGGCTTCCCCATAGCGCACGGCACTGGCGAACAAATCTTCCAGTGTCAGCTGACGGTCAAAGCGCCACCAGAGGTCTTCTAAAATTCCTTTGAAATCTTTTGGTTCTGCATCTATAGCAAGACCTCTAACAAGGGTGGAATAGATATGGGTATGAAAGTTAATCAGTCCCGGTAAGAGAAGCATGCCCTGTCCGTCAATGATCTCCAGCTGATCCGTTTTGAAATTTTTCATGGACCCCACCGCCACGATCTGCTTATCGAAAATGACGTAACTCGACGGGTGATACGCTAGGTAATCATAAATTGTAACATTGATGATCGCTTTCACAATAACGCCTCCTAATATACCGACCTTTGCCACCTAAAAAAACGCCGTCCTTCACCACAAAGTTTCCTCTGGAGACCGTTGACTTGATTTTCCCTTGCAAGACCAGACCCTCGTAAGGCGAATAATCACAAGACGAATGTCCACTGTCTACCACGGTTGTTCCTTTAGGATCAAAAAGAACCAAGTCTGCATCCATGCCTATATCCAGACACCCCTTTTCCTGCAGTCCGAATATTTTCGCAGGTCTACAGGTGAAATGATCAATCACTTCGTCACCATAAAGGGTGTGCATCAATAAAAATGAGTACTCGATACCGCCGATGCCTTTCGGTACCTTTCCGGCTCCCTCGTATTGTAGCTTTTCGGCAGCCATAAAAGGACAGTGATCCGTACCTATTGTCGATAGACGATGCAACTGTTTTCGAAGTTTATACTGTTCCTCTTCCGATCTCAGGGGTGGTGCCAGTAAAAACTTTCTGCCATCCCTGCCCTTAAAACTTTGATTCGTCAGATAGAAATACTGCGGACAACTCTCCAGGAAAATGCGCTTACCCAGTAAATCGCTATAACGCTTTGCCATCATTTCTACGGTGCTCCCGGCCGATGTATGGACGATATAGAGACAGCCTTTTTCATAGGCGGCTATTTCAGCGAGTTTAGCCACTGCACTCATCTCAGCCAGCACAGGTCTTGCCTCTTCAAAGCTTGCAACCTCCTCATGAGCCGTATTGACGAGCTCATCGTTTTCTGAATGGGCCATCAAGAGCATGTCCGTGCCAAGAATGGCTGCAATGATTTCATCTGAACACTTTCTATCTGAATCAGAATAGGTGGTGAAAACCTTGACGCTGTTGATACCGCGATTGTAGGCCTTAGACAGCAATTCCGGTATTTCATTCAAGGCCTTGAAATTGCCAAGTGTCAAGTGAAAACTGTAATCAAGACAGGCACCTTCAGCCTCCTTCAATCGGCGTTCCATGACCGTTTGAAATTCAGACAAGGTCTGAATGGGGTCTAAAAAATCCAGTATGGTGGTAACGCCGCCAAAGGCAGCCGCACATGTCCCTGATTCAAAATCATCTGCCGAGGTGAATTCTCCGACATTCAAAGCCATATGGACATGAGGGTCTATAAAGCCCGGCATAATCTTCAAACCGCTGCAGTCAATGACTTCTGCTGCTGTTTCGATAGCTTCCGTGATCAGGGCAATTTTATCAGCACTTATGTAAATATTGCGCCTAAAGAAATGACCTTCCACGTAAATATCGCCGTTGAGGAATCCTATATCGTACATCTATGCCTCCATCCTAATCTATATGGTCAGTGCCATCACCGCTTTAGCCGTATGCAGGCGATTTTCAGCTTCCTGAAAAACAATGGAATGCGGTCCATCGATGACCGAATCATCCACTTCGTTGCCGCGATCTGCAGGCAAAGCATGCATATAGCATACCCTGTCACTTGCAAGAGCCATGCGCGCCTCTGTACATTTCCAATCCTTGAATAATTCTATGTCGACATTTTCCTGTTTTGAACTCCATGAGCCCCAGTTTTTAGGAATGACCACGTCCGCATCTTTAAAAGCCTCATCTATATCGTGAGATATTTTAAAGCTACCGCCACTCGCCAGTGCGTTGGCCTTTGATTCCTCAATCACCCAGTCTGGCAATTCAAAACCTTCCGGATAAGCCAAAGTAACGTCCATTTTATAGCGTGTGAACAACAAGCACTGGGTCAAGGGTACGCTAATCGGTTTTTTGTGACTGGTTGCATAAGCCCAAATGATAGAAACTTTTAGGCCCTTGGTATCCTCAAATTTTTCCTTGATCGTCATTAAATCCGCCACGCCCTGCATCGGATGATACAAGTCGCATTGTAGGTTCATAACCGGCCTCGACGCGTATTTTGCCATCTCAGTAATGTATTGATTGCCTACGCCCCACACGCAATGACGACAGGCGATGCCATGTCCGTAGCTGGATAAAATTGTCGCCGTATCCTTGGCGACTTCGCCGTGGGCAATCTGCATCGTCCCCGTATCCAAATAATTGGCGTGACCACCTAGCTGTGCAATACCCGCCTCCATGGAATTTCTCGTTCTGGTAGACTGCTCGAAGAACATGAGAAAGATGGTTTTATAAGGCAAATAGGGTGTCGGAACATCCATATAGAATTTGCGTTTCAAATCCCCTGCAACATCCAGCAGCAAATTGATTTCATCGTTGCTCCAATCCCTCAGCGTAATAAAGTGTTTTCCTTTCAACTTACCGTTCATTTTGAAACACCTCCATATAGACTTTAGGCAGTAAAGCATATTGCTTTACCGCATCTTTCAATTCTTTCTTCGATATCTTCTCATTGGGTGCATGAGCTTCTTCTTCATGTCCCGGTCCAAATCCGATGCAAGGTATGCCATGCATCCCCATAATCGCGACACCGTTGGTGGAAAAAGTCCATTTGTCAACGATTGGCGCTTCATCAAAAAGGCGCTCATATGTGGTCACCATGGCCCGACAAATAGGATGTATCCCTGGAATCGTCCACGTTGGGAAATAGCAAGGTACCTGTTTCACATAGCCGGTATAAGATGGTCTGCTATAATCATACATTTCAACCGTAGCACCTGAAGTCGCGACACTTTCGAGCCCCTCAATCTCAGCCATAGCAGATGCAGCAGTCTCTCCAAATGTCAAACGACGATCCACGGAAATCCAGCATTTATCGGAAACTGCACACCGCGATGGCGATGAAGAAAAGACCTCCGAAACCGTCAAACTGCCTTTCCCTAGAAAGTCATCGCTGGTCAAACGAAGATTCAAAGCTTCTAACTCCTTGAGGATCGCTGCCATTTTGTAAATGGCATTATCGCCTCTTTCAGGTGCAGAACCATGAGCACTGACACCTTGCACGCTCACCTTGATTTCCATACGTCCGCGATGGCCTCTATGTATCCTCAGCGCTGTCGGTTCAGTCAGTACAACAAAATCCGGTTTAATGATTTCTTCATCCAGAATATATTGCCAGCAAAGACCATCACAATCCTCTTCCTGAATTGAACCGACAACCCAAAGGGTCACCGCTTCGCCCAAGTCCAACTCTTTGATAGCTTTTCCCGCATAAACCGCTGCTGCAAAACCGCCTTCCTGATCGCTGGCGCCACGTCCATAAATGTAGTCCTCATCTTCCTTACCCTTGAAAGGATCGAATGTCCAGTTGCCCGCTTCACCCACATCTACCGTATCAATATGACCATCGAACACAATCACAGTTTTTCCACGACCAATACGACCAAGGACATTTCCCATTTCATCCACTTTGATCTCTTCATAGCCAAGGCTCTCCATCTCCTCGACAATACGCTTAACAAGAGCCTTTTCGTGGCAACTGGTAGAAGGAATTTCAATCATATCTCTAAGAAAACGATGCATTTTGTCTTCAACCGTCAAAATATACCTCTCTAATTTCTTTCTATCCGATTCATGTTTCATTAATCGCTTCACCGCCTTCTATCTGAATCAATTGATAAGCCTGTATGTCGAATTTTTCAACAACTTCTCCAATCAGCGCTTTTCGAACCACTAAATACAGATCCCAAGCTTCGTCATCCTTAGCATCCTTGACCACCGATGATTGTTGCAGCTGAATGGCCACCTTCACTTCTTCGTAAAAGACATCGTTCATCAGCTCCATCTGTGCAATCTCGTCGATCACCACATTAACAGAAGCTTTTAAGGCTCGGCGAAGCACCGTCTTTCCAAAAGCAATCCCTTCTCCTAGGAATAAGAAGTCACCCAGTCGTTTATCGCCACTGCTCTCACATAGGTTATCGTCATTGACAATAAACCGCTGGCGCTCGCCACTTCCCAAATGGTATAACTCATAACCTAAAAAATTATCCTCATCAAATGCCTTCATGCTCAAAAAACCGTCACAGGGCTCCAGTTCTTTGATTTTATGTTTCAAATAGGTCGTTTTCCCCGCATTTTTTTGACCCGTCACAATTTTAATCATCCGCCGACATATCCTCCACGTGATTGATCGCGTATTTTTTTGCAATAATCTGAGCAACGATGGCAATCCCTATCTCTGCAGGTGTACCACCACCTAAATTAAGTCCAATAGGGCTGTAAAGTGCATCCGGCACCTTGCCAACCTCATCTTTCAAGCGCTGCACCAGTTCCTTGCGTTTCTTTTTCGATGCCAACATGCCCAGATACTTAGGCAAAACTGGTAACTGCACGATCGTTTTGAGCACTTGATAATCAGTCTCATGAGAGCTGGTGGCCAGCACGACATAAGATTCTGGTGTAATCAATGCCTGTACCACTTCATGATAATCTCTGTAATAAGAATCATAGGGAATCCCCGTAGGGCACACCGGGTCAATCACAGCAACTTTAAAGCCAGTCCCCTCCAGTTTCTTGATGACCTCTCTACCTACATTGCCTGCTCCGAACACTAATACAGAAGGATTCGGTTCATAATATTCATAGAATATCTTAGCCGAACCGCCGCAATCTGATAGGTCGTAAATTAACATTTGGTTCTCGCCTGATGCCATGATTCTTTGGCAAGTCTTGATGATTCCCGCTTCCAGTGCGCCTCCGCCAATAGTGCCATAGCGCGTGCCACTACTGGAAAGTAGAATCTTCCCACCCAAAACCACCGGTCCATCACCTGATTTTTCCACAACCGTTGCCAAAACGCAGCATTTTCCAGCATCCAGTTCCTTCAATAACCCCTTGAAAATATCCATCACATCACCCGCTTATAGGGCCACATTGACAGCAAGAGCGATCATTAGGGTCATCAGTGCAAATGCTGGCTTAACGGTGATGCGTTTGTATGGCACACCTTTAACCAAGGCATAAATAAGTACAGCGTTAACAAAAGAATCAACGACCAAATAGCGAGCAATACCCAAAATACCTGTTGAAAGCAATCGCATCTCCGCACCGGAAAGGCTCTCGATCAAAACCAGTGCAATAAAACATAAACGCCAACCAATACTGGCTGAAAAAGCCTTAACAAAGACATCCTTGTTGATTGCGGTTATGAAAATCGTTACGGCAACACCTTGAAGAAGGATGGCGATTGCAGGATTGATGACTTTAATCGCCAGCACATTTGGCATAAAGAAGTCCGCGCACTTGATTGCCGCCGCTACCAGTGCTATGTAGATTGGAGAACGCTTGTCCTCTGTCTCGATCATACCTCTTCGCATAAAGTAAGCACCGATCGGAAACATGACGAATCCTGTATAAGGCACCAAGAGCAAATGCATCAAATAGCCTAAAGTGGCTTCGATACCACCCCAAAGTGCACCGTAAAATAGAATTTTCGTGTTTTTTTCGTTCATTACATAACCTCCCTCAAATAATAGTCAATCAAACGACATGCAATTTCTTCTCTGTATACCTTCGTAGAACGTTTATCATCGCTGGCTGCCATTCTATTTTTATAAGCTGCCACCAAGCTGGCTACATCACCATTCATCAGTAACTGCAGTTCCGCTTCGCGCGATCGGATGGGCACGTCATTAACGGCGCCTACCACCACCCGTATATCCTCCATAGAGCTTTCACCGACTTTGAATAAAACATATACAGAAAGCTTGGATAGAATACTGGCTTTTCTAAGACCTGTTTTTCGGTAAAAGAAGCCATCGTAATTTATTTTTGGAATGCAAATCTTCTCCAGAATTTCGTTGTGCTGCAATGCCGTATGGTATTTGCCCTGAATAAAATGCTCTATAGGTAGCCGCCTAACGCCGTGCACACTCCGAAGCACCACTTCTGCATCTAGGGCAAAAAATACCGGGATGCTATCACCGACACTGGCATCGTTGACCACGTTGCCACCAATGGTCGCCAGATTTCTTATAGACGGCGTTGCCATCTGAGCGATAGGTGCCTTGATATATTCCGGTAAAATCGCTGACTGCGCCACTTCATTTTGTGTTGTACATGCCATAATCTCATAATGGGTTTCCGTTTCTATAATGCCTCGTAAACACGCCAAATGGGATAAATAGATAATCGCTTTGTCAAATCGCCTTTCTGCGCCTTGCCACTGCCTTTTTCGAATCATAAGGTCCGTTCCGCCGGCAAAAACGTAGTAATCACCTTGATCAAGGTAAGTCAGCAATTCTTCGAGGCTGTCTGGACGAATATTTTCTATCATAAATCTTCAACCTCCTCAAAGACGCGTTTTACCGCTTCAAGTATGGTCTGATAACCCGTACAACGACAAATGTTCCCGGAAAGGCCTTCTCTGATTTCTTCATTGGTCGGATGTTTATAACGCCTTACCAAATACTCCGTCGCCATGACCATACCCGGTGTGCAAAAGCCACACTGCACAGCCCCTGCCATGACAAAAGCGTCTTCGATAATCCGGTAGCGCTTCGTCTGAGCTAGACCCTCAATGGTCTGCACTTCTTTTCCTATCACGCTGTTCATCGGCACCAAGCAGGAGTTCACCAGTTCACCATCGAGAAAAACGACACACGCACCACACTCGCCTTCACCGCAGCCTTCTTTGGTACCTGTAAGACCAAAGTCTTCTCTAAGCACATCCAGTAGCCGTCTTGAAAGAGAGGTTTCAAGGGATACTGCTTTACCATTTAAAATAAATTCAACGTTTCTCATTTCTTGTCACCTCCAAAAGCATCTCTGGTGTCACGGGTATCTGGTAAAGAGATTTGCCTATGGCGTCTGCCACCGCCGAAGCCACTGCCGGCGCCACCGCCACAAGGGTCAACTCGCCCACCGCTTTGGCCCCATATGGCCCATCCACATATTTATTTTCAATCCAAATAGCCTGCATTTCAGGAATATCGCTGGCTGTCGGTACAGTATAGGATTCAAAGGAATCTTGAAGGACCTTGCCATTTTTTGATACCATTTGTTCCATGAGTCCGTAACCCAAACCTTGTACCACGCCGCCATGTACTTGTCCTAGGAATAATCCTTCATCAATTGGAATCCCAACGTCGTAAACGCCGTAAATATCCGTGCAGGTAATCTCGTAAGTCAGGGGGTCTACCGTCACTTTTGCCAACACAGCCGACCAAGAGTAAGCCATATAGGCGTTACCAGTCATCGTCTCCTGATCCCATATCACGTAATCTGGCTGCTTGAAATGTTCGGTAATGGTGATTTCTTCATCCGTCTTCATATGCGCTTTCAACTGTTCTGCCGCTTTATACAATAAATTACCGACCACCATGGTTGTCCGTGATGCCACGGTTGGACCTGAATCCGGTACACAGAAGGTATCTGGGTCCTCGTAAATGACATCTTTGATACCTATATCCAATACAGACGCCACAATTTTCGAAAGTGCCGTCTTGGCGCCCTGCCCCATTTCCACATTGGAAACCAAGATTTCCACCTTGCCATCCTGTCTTTTTTTAAGTTTGACCACAGCCTTGATATGTTCCGCTTCGCCGCTACCTGTAAAACCACCGCCATGAGGTACAAACGCGACGCCAATACCTGTATTCGGCGCTTTATCCTCCTTTAAATCCTGATAACCGCTAAAGGCTTCCAGCCGATCCGCCATTAAATCCAGATAGATGTCTTCGTTGAATATCCCACTTGTTGAAGTAATCATGCCTTTCTTCACGAAATAAGCCCTTCTGAACTGAATGGCATCTACTTCAAGTTTGTTCGCCAATTGGTTCATATGCTGTTCCAAGGCAAACATGGTCTGTGGTGCGCCAAAGCCTCTAAAGGCCCCGGTAAAAATATTATTGGTGCGCACAATCCGTCCTCTGACCCTAACGTTTTCAAAAGCGTAGCAACCTGTCAGCGTAAACATGGCCCTTTGCAGAACCACATCAGAAAGCCCCAGATAAGGGCCTGCATCCAGATCAATCAAGCAGGACATGCCCACAATTTTACGGTCTTTCAAATAAGTTTTTATTTGAACCTCGGAAGGATGTCTTTTTGTGGTATAAGTCACATCTTCCCGCCTGTCAAAAATCAAGCGTATGGATTCCCTGATTTTTAATGCTGCAACTGCGACCTGACAAGCCAGCAACGATGGGTATTCTTCCTTACCTCCAAAAGCGCCACCAGTCGCCACTTGTACCACCCGAACATGGTTCTCGTCATAACCTGTGCAGTGCATCAAGGCGTTTTTCACGTAGTATGGGCATTGCATGGAACCATATACAGTCACGACGCCCTCTTCCACACAAGCAACAACCCCTTGTTTTTCCATGTAAAGCTGCTCTTGGTAGCCTGTCCTGTAGGTACCTTCAAAAACCTCATCGTAATCCATGGTCTCAATAGATCCTTTCACGAAGGTATGGTCTTCAAAGACATGGTTGGCATCCTCTTTCACGTCATTCATGTCAAAAACTGCAGGCAGACCTTCGTAAGTCACCTCAATGCCCCTCATAAAATCAATGATTTGATTCTTATCCTTGCTCACAATCAAAGCAATCGGTTCACCGATATAGTTCACTTCATCCTTAGCGAATACGGGCATATCATGTTCAATCATCGCAACGTCATTATGGACCGGTACATCATCAGCGTCGATGATGAAGATGCCATCCACTGGTTCCGGATAGCGAATGCCTGTAATACGCCCTTTAGCCACCGTACTCCTGAGCGTCCTAGCATAGTGCAAGTTTTCAAAAGCGATATCTTCTATGTATCGCGTCTTGCCACTAATCTTATCTCTTGTATCCACACGTGCTACTTTATCTGTAATCCGCATGCTGAAACCTCCTTAATGCCGCCTCATAATCGTTCAGGGTGTCTATATCCAACAAAATCCCCTTATCCGCCACATTGACATAAGTCACCTGCCGATCCTTAATGAAATCTCGCATAGTTTGATAACCGGTGTTCTGTAAACAGGTCTCGATATATTGACCCGCCACTAAGATCGGATGACCTGACCGCCCTCTGTAAATTGGAATGACGACTTCATCTTCCGTCTTCAGCATTTGTTCATAAACCTCAGCCTGCACCAAAGGATAATCCCCAGGACTCATAAAAAAACGATCACATTGAAGATGGGCAAGTCCACATTTTATGGATGAAAACATGCCTTCTTCATAGTGCTCATTGATCACCAATACTACTTTTGGATAGCACGCACAAATAGGCACCAACAATTCATGTCGGTACCCACCAACCACAATGATGCGTTCGCAATACGCTTCCATTCTCTTAATGACGCGTTCAAGCACCGTACCATCGTCAAAAGGCAACGTCATCTTATACGACTGCGCTCTCGTCGATAATCCTGCTGCTAAAATCAGCCCCTCAATTCTCATTTTTTTCTCACCACCTGCACAATTGTTAACCTTATACCCACTTTGTTTTAAGACAATGCATTTTAAGAGGCAATTATTTACAAAACATCAAGAATTATTTCCATTCCAAATCAACTGAAATTAGTGCATTTCTAGCAGAATTGTGGTTTAATATATATATCATAATAATTTTGAGGAGTGAACTAGATGGATACGAAGATGATGATTATTTCCGTACTGATTGCTTTAGGAGGTAGTGCGGCTATAGTGCTCTATTACTATAGAAAGCGAAGCGCGGTTAAATTATATGAAGAGGTGTTTCAACAAGTACAAATGGTACCAAAGCAAAAACGTACGGGTTTCCTATTGATGATGTTCAGAGACAGTGTTTCAGCACAAAAGAACAAGAACAAGACACAATCTATGGCAAAATATTCAAACCCAAAATATGTCGAAGCACAACTTCTTATGATGCAAAAGGCTTTGAAAGACAGAAAAGCGGTAAAAGACAAAACGACTAAAAAAGCTTTAATCATTTTTGACAGTTATATGAACTGGGAAAAGAAAAAACTAAGCAGCAGCAAGTAATCCTATTTAAAAAACAAAAAAGCTATCAATCCGTTCAAAGAACAGATTTGATAGCTTTTTCTTTCGGTAATTCTATTTTATTTTTTGAACTCGTTAGCCAACTGTGTCCAAGCGTTCAAGGATCTTTCAATTTTATCGTATGAAATGCAATAAGACATTCTCATATAGCCAGGGCAACCAAATGCAGAGCCTGGAACGGCAAGCAAGTTGTATTTTTTCGCCGCTTGTACGAATGCCTTATCATCAGGAACCAAGGTCTTAGCAAAGAGATAGAAAGCACCTTCCGGTTTCGCACATTCAAAGCCTAAATCCAAGAGATGGTTGTAGAGCAAATCGCGATTTCGTTTGTAAACGTCTACCTCAACCGTTTCATCAAGACACTCTAAAATTACTCTTTGGAATAACGATGGCGCATTGGTATAACCGATGTTTCGGGTTGCATTGCTCAAGCAGATTTCCACTTCCTCTGCCTCATCCATCTCAGGTGAAAATGCCACGTAGCCGATTCTTTCACCCGGTAGAGACAGGGATTTACTATAAGAATAGACACCGAAGGTATTCTTGTAGTAATTCAACATGTAAGGTACGTCGATACCATCGTATACGATTTCTCTATAAGGATCATCCGAAACGATATAAATCGTGTTATTCATCTCAGCAGATTTCTTAGTCAGCAGGTCAGCCAATTCCTTGATTACCGCTTCTTTGTAAACAACGCCCGTTGGATTGTTGGGGCTGTTGATAATAACTGCTTTTGTCTTAGGCGTTATTGCCGCTTCAAGCGCTTTTGTATCAGGTTCAAAGGTACCCATTTTCGATGGTACCACGACAAGTTTACCTTGACAGTCATCAATGTAGTTTCCGTAAGGACCAAAGTATGGCGCAAAAGTGATGACTTCATCGTCTGGGTCTAGGATCGTCTTGAATACGATGCTAAGGCCGCCACCAGCACCCACTGTCATGGCCACGTTCTTGTATGTCAAGTTCAAACCATGCTTTTTATTCAGATCTTGTGCAATCCCTTCCCTAACATCTTCATAGCCTGAATTAGACATGTAGCCATGTATGTAATTTGGATCTTCATTATCTAAAATTTCTTTGATTACCGTTTTTACTTTCTCAGGTGGTTTAACATTAGGATTGCCTATACTAAAATCAAAAACATTTTCCGCACCGTGAATTTTAGCCAAACGGTTTCCTTCTTCAAACATCTGTCTAATCACAGAACTACCAGCAAGCGTTGCTCTCATCTTTTTAGATATCATGTCTTCGCCTCCAAAATTATAATATATATCATATTATTTAAAGCAATAGTCATGCCAAAAGAAGAATGAGCAATATGCCCATTCTTCCTCTTCAGCTACCCCTTCCAGAGTCTATTTTGTTTTAAAAAGTTGACGCCCTGTCAATAAAATTGGACAAAACCTATAAAGAACTCGCCTTCAGGTTATTCCTGATATGCCCGATGTTGCCCATAATGCGTTTTGCTGTATCGGATTTGTTCATCGTATAAAGGTGAATCCCCTTGATGCCCCATGACAATAAATCCGTGATCTGCTCCGTTGCATAAATCGTCCCCGCTTCTTTCAGCGCAACAGGGTCATCATGGTACTTGTTTAGAATTCGCGTGAATTTGCTCGGAAACTTACATCCGGAAAGTTCGACGATCTTGCTGGTCTGGTTCTTGTTCAGCACCGGTAAAATACCTGCGATAACAGGAATGTTGATGCCCTTCTTTTGAATCAGATCATAGTAATCGTAAAACAATTCATTGTCGAAGAACAATTGTGTAATCAGGAAATCGGCACCCTCATCCACTTTGCGCTTGAGATGCTCTATATCCTGTTCCAGACTGATCGCTTCAATATGCTTCTCTGGATAGCAAGCCGCGCCAATGGTCATATTTTCTGCTCTTCTGATGTGACGGATCAAATCCGATGCATAGCTGAAATTGTCCTTTAGGTTGGAGAAATCAAAGCTTTCGGGTATATCCCCTCTAAGGGCTAGAATATTGTCGATATTGGCCTTTCTCAGTTCACCAATGGTACTTTCCAGCTCGGTTCTGCTGGACGTGACACAGGTCAAATGTGCGATGGACTCTATCCCATAATGGTTCTTGATCCTCGATGCAATCTCCACCGTTTTGTCTTTTGATGTACCCATGGCGCCATAAGTCACACTAATGAAATCCGGCTCTAATTCTTTTAATTCTTCTATGGTATTGAAGATACCTTCCAGCGAAGGGTCATTCTTGGGTGGAAAGACCTCAAAGGAAAAGGTATGCTGCTTACTCTCTATCAAATCTTTAATGCTCATTTATACCTCCCGTTTCTCTATACGAATTCAAAGTTGCCCCAAGCGCCCATCTGATCATCTACGATGGCGATGACACCTGATATATCCTTGAATGTTCTGCTATAATTCAATACGTCCTTGATTTTGCTCTTATCGATGAGTAGATTGCCAAAAGCCGTCGCCGCCGCATCTGCAACCAGCGTATCTTTGGAAATGACCGTCACGGCATCACATTTGCCAAAACTCAATGAATGGCCCAGTTTTCCAGAAGAGGTGCATATGCCAATCGGCAACTCATTCGAATCTATTTCTATGGACAGGTTGTTCACCTTGGAATGCGCCCCTCCATGAAGAAGCACACGTTTATTTTGAATGCTGTAAACGAAGAGATCGCCACCGTTCTCGATAATCAGTTCCTTCGTTTCTTTGTAAAACATCAATCCCAAATAGTGAGAAACAGCGCCGGCAACCGTCGCCATAGGTCCGACGCCAAGCTTTTTGGAAGCCTCTTTCATATGTTTGATGATCAAAGGGTCACTCGGCAAGACTTTAATCGGTTTTAAGCTGGCGTTGAATTCCGGGTAAATCTGGATATAAGCTTCAATGGTTTCGCGCAGCTTCTTCAATTCGACCTTGAGCACATCCTCCAAATCACCGTCTGTATAAATTTGAAGGTCTGATTCAAAAATGGTGATATTGAAATTTTGAATTTGTTCTGGCGCTACATAACGTCTGTAATAGCGTTCTTCATAAATATCAGCTTTCATGAGACACCACACCATTGCTTATAGCCCTTGATGGACAGACCTTGATGCAGAGGTTGCAGCCAATACATTTGCTGTTTTGGAAGACAAGGGATTGCTCCTGATCAAGTGACAAGGCTTGAGACTGACATGCCGACGTACATAGACCACACTCTACACAAACCGCTCTATCCACTGTGATGGTACTGTTGATGAAATCAGCCAGTACACCTTCCTGTTCAACATATTCCAATCCGCGAGCAATATTTTCCGAACTGCCATCCACCTCTACGAAAAGTGAGCCTCTGAAGTTGAAGTCAAAAGACGCTTTGATGATGTTGATTTTCAAATCATAATTCTTGATCAAGTTATATACAATCGGCTTGTCGCCTGTTGTGTTTGGAAAAGTAATTAGCAATTTTGATTTCATTATTCTCTCATCCCCTTTGTTGAACTGTTATGTGTAAATATCTTGATTGGTTCTTGAAGATAGAATTCACCATCTTTAATGGCCTGTTTCAATTTTTCTGCGATTTCGCGGGCTTTCTTTAAACTCGATGTCGGCGCCGTCTTGATCTTTTTACCATCAATTTCAACAGAACCCGATCTTAATTCACTATAGGATACTCTTGCCACTACCGGTTTAGAACGTCTCGGTACGCTATAATCCACAACGTTTTGGAAAAGCTCGTCATTGGATACCGCCAACTGCTTAAGGAGTTCTTTATCCAATACCGGAATAGGAATCCCTACCCCCACGCTGAAAGAGGTGCCATAACCTTCGAATACCGCTGGACGAATATACTCTGGGTCCATCTCTTTAAGATTGCCCACCAAAGCCAGTGTGGCACCGCCACCCAGTGGAATACCGTTTTCATCTCTGTGTGTTGCCGAATTGAACTGAGTGCCTTCCCAAGCCACATAGCCCTGAGTACCGGCAAACCAGATTCTCGTCCCCATGCCGATTGTTCTGTAGTATGGATCGTTCAAAAGCGGGCTTAAGGTTCCTGTTGTCGCATAGTTGACATTGCCCCTGTTCTTTTTCAGCATGCCCATATAAGTGAATTTATGCTCATTCGACGTGTTAATCGCCGCATTGTAATTTTGATAGCAGTTACGAGGATTGTAAAGGTAGGCTTCGTTCAAATCCTCTAAACGCAATTTTCTACGAATCTCTTGATTAGGGTAACAATCCGTTCCCTTACCAGTGGCATGCAGTTCAACCTCCTTACCACGTAGCAAATCGTAAATAACATGGGCGCCACCATATTCATAGCCCTCAGTGATAGATTCTTCCGTAGCGCCAATAAAGGTATCGACCGCTGCCAAACCGCCACTAACCGGTACATTGTTCAATGTGATTTTTTCCATTCTAATCGGTGGATCTGAATGCCCAAAATTAAGGAAGGCTCCTGACGAGCACATCGGTCCAAAGGTTGCTGTCGTCACAACATCAACCTGTTCAAAAACTTCATCTATACCTTTTGCCTTTACCATATCCACGATTTCCTCCGCCGATACGACAACAACTTCACCAGTTCTGATTTTTTCATTGATTGCTTCATACGTTCTCTTTTCCATGTTAACCTCCTATGAATATTTCATTTGGCTTATCACTAAAAAAGCCCTTTGCTAAGCTATACGCTTATCAAAGGGCTGGATTCGATATATCATCAATACATACTGATGTATCTTATCTGTCAAAGTCATTTCATAAAAAAAAGATTATCCCAAAGAGATAATCTGTTATACACCAAAATTGGCTTCTTATCTCTCAGGGCTTCTTTTCTTAGAAACACCTTGTAGGATTTAGCACCTTGGCTGTTGCCAGGTTGCCGGATTTCATAGGGCCTGTCCCTCCATCACTCTTGATAAGCTTTATTAAATTATATGTAGTTTAACCTTTATACAAAGCCTTGTCAACACCTTTTCGATATAAAAAAATGAAAAAAATATTATGAAAACGATTTCCTGCAATCTGCTTATTGCAATATCTAACGATTTATTTATTCGTAAAAAATCATGTCTCGGTTAAAAAATTTTAAGTTGTCAAAATATTTATTTTTTTTAATCTTTTCTGTTGACTTTTATGTTAACCCCTGTTATTATTCATATTAATATATTTGAAAACGTTGACGGAGACAGTCAATGGATGCTCTAGTTCCAGAGAGTCGGGCTTGCTGAAAACCGATACTATCATCTTTTGAAAATCACTCCCGAGTGAATCTTTGAACCTCAGTAGAAGATTCCGCTGACCGGCGTTAAGGTATTGAGCGATGTGTTAAGACACATAAGTAAGGTGGTACCGCGGGTAATCTCGTCCTTGATTTTTATCAAGGGCTTTTTTTATTGGCTAAGTAAGCAGAACACCTGCTTCTACACCCACCCCGTGGTGGTATCTCTGTTGACACAACAAATATATGAAAAATTGTGCGAATATTCTGAATTAAGGAGGTGACTTATTTGAATCGAAACACGATGACGACTGTACATCACGTGTATAAGTACAATGAAAAGCAAGCTGCCAATCAGGGTCAAACGGCTTATACACCGGCAGTTACTGAAAGAAAAAACAGCTGTGTCAACGCTAGCATGCCCATGAATTTCTTTGGTGTGGGTCCTATGACGGACGAATTTGATTATTAATTAAAATTTAGGAGGAATGACCAATGACAATGTATCAAATGAATATGACAGAAGAGCAAACAATGGAAGAATACGAAGCTTCAAGGACCAATTATTTCGGTACAACGATGTACGATGACGATTCACTGGACCAAGCGCTTAATGAATTTTTTCAGCAAGCCTAAGGCAAAATAATCTGATAAGGGGGAATCATTTTGGTAGACATTCTGGGCGATATTGAAGACCTCAGTGATATTGATCTCAAAATGACAAAATAACAGCGTCGCTTTCACAATGCATGAAAACGACGCTGTCTTTTTTTTATTTTATTATAGGATTATTCGCTAACTTTTGTTACATATTCTGATGTCGCAAGCATTAATAAAGAACCATAGTCCACGCTAAATGATAAGATATCGCCTACTTGGTACTCTTTATCCGAGTGTGTAATATCTACAATCAAATGGTCGCTACTTGCGCCTAATATGTCTGTTTTTTCATCTCTTGGTACTAAGTCACCAGGACGTGCATCTTGTTGTCCGACAGCAACGATCGCACGCAACATTTTGCCTTTATCTTCAAAAGAAGGCACATTACCAAAGGCATCCATACCGATTTCACCTTTAGGGAGTGAATCCTTTTCTTTAAGCTCTACAATTTGACCTTCTAGTGTAAAACAATCACTGTGAAGACCTTCTATAGGATGACCATAAGCAGTTTCTCTGCCCAGTACATAAGCTTCACCCGGTCTTAAGTTGGTAATACCTGTAGGAATTTGACCATTCTCAACAAGGTAATAACTGCTCGAATTACCGCCTGAAACCATTTGAAGTTTGATGTTGAATTTTTTCTCAATCGCTGTCGCAATTTCAACCAATTCTCCAAGATTTGTCGTACTTGGGATAATACCACCATAGCATGTCAAGTTAACACCTAAGCCATATAGGTTGATATTGTCCAGTTTAAGAATTTCTTCAACCGTCGCATCTACATCTTTAGGTAAAACACCTTCTCTTAAGTCACCAAGATCTACCATCAATAGGATATCATGTACCTTACCTGCTTTTTTGGCTTCCGCATCAATGGCTTTGATCGTTTTCAATTCCGAGTTAAAACTCAAATCTGCGTACTTCACAACTTCTTCAACTTCGCTAAGCATAGGAATACGAATAAGTACCTTTTTTGCATTCAAATCTTTAAGTTTCATAAGATTTTTTACACGTGAATCCGCAAGCATCGTTGCACCACCATCTAAAACTGCTTGAGCAACCTTAGGGTCTGCACAAAAAACTTTAGTGACACACATGATATCAATATTCTTTTCACCACATCTCTTAGCGATAATTGATACATTCTCTTTGATTTTCTTAAGATCCGTTTTTAATACTGGATACATTTCATTACCTCCCCTTATTTTATATCAGCGCTTGGCGCAGTATATACTATATCTTCAA
Organism: Clostridia bacterium; assembly: GCA_016938815.1. Lineage (GTDB taxonomy): Bacteria > Bacillota > Clostridia > Peptostreptococcales > Acidaminobacteraceae > JAFGTX01. The sequence goes on from JAFGTX010000008.1 coordinate 29,143, forward strand.
GCTTTTCTTCATAAGCAACAATGCCGCTTCTTTATTCTCTTTGGATAAGACACCAAGGGATGCCATGATATAATCGTTGTCAATCAAGACTTCTACCTGTATTGTCGGCAATAGTTTATGACCTTTGTTACTCAGTGGCACTTCTTTGATGATGTTGACACGATTTGGCAATCTAGTCAATGCACCACCCGTGCCGACGATATATTTCACACTGGTTAGGTCCTTGCCTTCTGCCATGGATTTTTTCCCGCCGCCTTTGAAAAGGTCGCGATAGCCTCCTGCGTGTCGGTTAGCAGAAACGATCACAGCCTCTTTCGTCAGCCTTTCAACAAACTTGAACTGTGCCTCTGTCTTTGGAATAGGTACGTGATTTTCAACCAAATCTCGCACCTGATCTGCTGAAAATTCCAACTGCTGCTGCAATTTTTCTTCGCCAATCAATTCGACGATATTGAGCATGTTGACATAAACGCCTAAATCACCTTCAACCGTTCGCTTGGCAACCGGTTCGGGAGCAAGAAGTACCCGACTGACCTCTTCACTGCCTTCCGTTACCGAGTGGATGTCCGTTGTTGCCCCTCCGACATCAATGGTCACCAAATCGCCAATCTCCTCTTTAAGGACCTTAGACGCTTCCATAACGGCTCCAGGTGTTGGTATGATTGGTCCATTGACCATTTCACGCACGTGGGACATGCCCGGCGCATGGATAATGTGTTCCTCGAAAGCATCCTGAATTACTTTTCTTGTTGGTTCTACGTTAAGCATATCGATTTTAGGATAAACATTCTCCACGATGTAAAGTAAGTCGCGTTTGCCTACCTCTTCGAATATTTCAATGATTTCCTCATGATTGTCTATATTGCCGGCGTAAATTACCGGTACATTCATTTCAAGCCCTGCAATAACTTCAGCATTATAAAGTGCTGTATCCCGCTCACCGTGGTCTACGCCACCTGCAATAAGAATAATATTGGGTTTGATTTCCGTGATTCTTTTAACGTCTGTTCTTCTTAGTCGTCCAGCCGTCACCAAGTGGATATTGGCACCTGCACCGAGCGCTGCTTCCTTCGCCGCTTTCGCCGTCATGTCATACACCAGACCATGTACAGTCATTTTAAGGCCACCAGCTGCACTACTCGTTGCAATAAGTTCGTCGTATTCCACTTTTTCAACACCAAGATTATGAGCCAAATCTTCGATTGCTTTTGATAAACCGATGGTGACATCATCTTCTTTTACCGTGGTTGGCGATTGACCCTGACCTACAAACTTTGGATCTAAGGTGTTCAAATCACTAAACGCATTAACAACAGTTGTCGTACTGCCAATTTCTGCTACCAAAATATCAAATTTCATGTTGCGACCTCCTTCAGTTTTTTCGCTCTCTTAAAATTACCAATTAGAGTAACCTTAAGAGAGCGAAAAAGCTCCAAATATGAAGCCTTTCCGCTATAATTGCAGATTAGTTACCTGCTTTTTCTTCCATTCTCTTAACAAAGAATGTCGCTACGTTGACACCTCTGTCATGTTTGCTAAAACCTTGATCCATACCGTTCTTAACTGCGATTTCAGGTGTAACCTGAGTACCACCTGCACAGATGATGATCTTATCTCTAACACCTTTTTCAACCGCATACTCATGAAGTCTCTTCATGTTTTTGTAGTGGATGTCATCATGAGATATGATTGTCGATGCAAGGATACAGTTTGCATTGTGCTCAATCGCTGCATCTACCAATTTTTCAACTGGAACTGAAGTACCAAGGTACTCTACTTCCATACCGTATTTCTCGATGCCGCCATGCTTGATGTCGATTACTTCTCTAAGACCAACAGAGTGTTCGTCTTCGCCAACTGTAGCTGCAACAATTTTGATACCATGCTTTTCATTTAAAGCTCTGATTTCGTCGTCGCTCATTATTTCTGGCTCTGGTGGGATCTCAAGCTTAGCAAGATCGATATCAAAGTCAAGAACACCTTTTACTTGGATTCTTGTACCTTCAGTTGGATGTAACACTTCTGAGTGAATAACTTCTGGATCTTGAATGTTCATGCCCTTAGCAAATTCAAGCGCCGCATATTCAGCAACACGTCTTTCAGTTGGTAAGAATAATTCAACAACAACGACACCATCAGCCAACCATTGAACTTCTGGTTTGATTTTCGATGTTGATCTGTATTCTTCTGTTTCAGCCATACGCACATTAACGTTATCGTTTTCATCCAATTCATCGATGTAAACGATTTTTTCAGGTTTTTCGAATGTACAACCGCCGATTAATGACGCTGGGTCATTGACTGCAGCTGGATCGTATTGAGCCACGTTGTTGTTACCAAAGTGAGCTGTAACTGGTGCCATGTAATCTGCATCTCTTTCGTATACTGTACCTGCACCTACACCGCCAGCGATTTGACGACCAATACCGTCGCCGTTTCTTTCAGGGTACATACCTGAGTCTACGAAGAACCCTTTTTCAACCGCTTCAAAGTAACCGCCTGCTTCGATGATTTCTTCCATATAAAGAAGTGCTCTCTCTTTAAGCTCTCTTGCTTGATCTCTTAATGGGCCTTCTTTTTTAAGTTCAACCATTTGTAGTAATGAATCAAGACCTACTAATGTTTGTTTTGCAGTATCACATGCTTCGATGTTGTACATATGCCAAGGCACGTTTCTACCTTCATCTGGTGTGATTGTCGATTGGATATCCGCACTTGTAAGTTTAGAGATTACCATGTTAAGAACATGTGTTACCGTTGCTTCTCTAGAAGAAGAAGTAACGTATTTCGTATTCATCTGTGCTCTCATTCTATACTCAGTGAATAAATCTCTAAGTGCAACTGCGTAAGGTAAGTCTAATTGTGTACATGGCGCTGGTGCTGATGTTGGAGGTACAGTTGATAAACAGATGTTTGATTTTTTCATACCAACTTTGTGAGAGAAAATCGCGTTAAGACCATGCTGAACCATAAGTTCAGGCATAACCTTCCAAGCTTCTCTCGCAGTAGCGTTCGCATTGTGGGCACCGTCGATTTGAGCGATGTCAGCCCATGTCATAACCGCTTTAGATTCAGCCGCATCAACAAATGATCTTACCATGTTAACGTTTCTGTAAAGTACGTTGTATTGAGGGTCTTGGTGAGCACCGTTAACGCCTTCTTCAGCGAACATTACCGCTACGTCTGGACCTGCAACGCCCGATACGTATGAATGGTAGTTAATTGGTCTACCCACTTCATCTTCGATCATATCACACGCTTTTCTATGTGCTCTAACTTGCTTTCTTGTAATTGGGATACCACCAATACCTTGAGGAGAACCTTCGATAAGGCCATCAAAGTGTGATTGTCCTGCCGTTCTAATTACCATGATATGGTCAGCACCATGCCAAGCAACCATTCTCATTCTTCTGATATCGTCTTCAAAACGGCCAGAAGCGATTTCTGTTGTAATCGAGTTATGTGGTTGCGGGTCGATGTCGCCAAAGTATTTATTACAAGGAATACCTACATAGTTGTCTAATGACGCCGAACAGTCGTTGTATGTGAAAGGACCGATTTTTTGGTTTTCGATTTTCTCTCTCCAAACCCAGCCTCTTCTTCTTGGTCGGTAATTTTCCAAATCTTCTAGTATTGCTCTGACGTCCATTTTTTGATCTAGCTCTAATTTCATGTTTACTTACCTCCCTTGAAGATTTGTACAGCGTCATCCCAATGCTTGCCTTCAATCATTTGAAGACCTGCATCTCTTACTGTAATATTTTTTTCTTTAGAGATTCTGTAAACGATGTGGCCAACACCCTTACCCATTAAACCTCTGTCAATAGCCCCTTCAACAAGTGGCTTAGCTTCTAAGCTCGAGAAACCCATTCTAAGTAGTACTGAACGCTCTACCGATGGTGAAGTATGCGTTTTTGCAAGATCCAATAATGGATCAACAATTTTTTCAGCAAGTTCCCAGAATCTTGCCTTTAGTTCATCATCCGAAAGTGATTCCAGATGCTTTCTTCTAGTTAGAAAGTCATCTTCTCTTTTTAAATAACCTTTCATTATATCCCTCCAACCTTATTTTTCACTTAATTCTTTAAGTGTTTCTAACACGAATTCCTTAGACGTCTTTGTCTCTTCAACAAGGAACAAGATGTCTGCTTCTGAAATATCCGTTGTACCGACTTGATTCACAGCATTTTTAATCAATGATTTTCTGATTTTAACCATATCTAAATCGACTGCTTTAATCATTTCAGGATGACTTGGTAAAATAATATTTTCGCCTGGCACTTCCTCAGCAGGATTACCAAACTTAATTTCAATACCATTGTCTCTAGCAAATGACAATTGTGGTTGAACATGTTTACCCGCGCCTGTGTATTCTGTCTCTTGTACAACGATGATTTGGTCTTCATCCATTTCCTTCGCGATACTGAACGCAGCTGCTAAAGAGGTATTCCCTGCCGGACCTCTTTCAAGACCTTCGATTTGTGCAAGGGTTTCAGTCATATAGAATACCTCACCTTGCGCTACCGTTACATAACGGTCCATATATCTTAGTGGTCTCGCAGCCGATCTTGGCACGTCAGAACGGTCAGGCCATGTTGTAAATGGAATACCAAATCCTGTATGTCCTGTTGTAAATGATTTTTTATTGAATTGTGTATCACTTGCCATGTGAAGACCTGACAAGTTTACAGAAGCTGCAACTACCTTACTGTCTGCACCTGCTTTTTTAAGACCTCTAGCAGTACCACTTAAATTACCACCACCTGCGTTTGTACAAACAACCACATCAGGGTCTTTGCCAACACGCTCTCTCATTTGGATCGCCAATTCGTATCCAAGTGTTTCAACACCTGCAATACCAAATGGTGTATAAAGTGACGCATTAAAGTAGCCAGTCTCTTCTAACATCAGTAAGAAAGAGTAAAATAATTCCGGACCTACAGTAAGCTGAACAACTTCAGCACCGTATGCTTCACACTTTCTCGCTTTTTCTACGATTTCAGGTTGACCTTTGTAAGTACTATCGTAACATTCTTGTACGATGATACATTTAAGGCCGTGCATTGCTGCTTGAGAAGCAACAGCCGCACCGTAGTTACCACTAGTTGCTGCAATAACACCCTTATAGCCCAGTTTTTTTGCATGGAAAACGGCATTTGCCGCTCTTCTTGCCTTGAAACTGCCCGATGGGTTAGCGCCTTCATCCTTTAAGAAAATTCTAGCGCCTTTGCCAGGAGCAGAACATTTTCTAGCAAGTGCTGTAAGATTTTTCAACTCATAAATTGGTGTATTACCAACGCCAGTTTCACCTTGAATTTTTTGCATTTCTTCTAAAGTGTAACCGGTTTCTTTCATCATTTTTTCGAAATCGAAAGCAATGCTGCCTGACTCAAATACTGAATAATCAATGCCGATAGCCTTTTTCATGATTTCGTTTTTTCTGCCCATAACGGCTTCATAACTCATATTACTCAATGCTATCACCTCCGAATAAAATTTCTCTTAACTGCTTACCGATCTTCAAAAGTTCTGGCACATGATTACCAAAAGAATGTGCGTAAGTTGGGCCTACCTCTACTAATGTCCCTGTAACTTTTCTACCTGTGATTGTCTCGATTTCAACTTCTTCGCCTTTTTTAGCGGCTGCTTGTGCATACCCTTTTACCCACATTTCTAAAGGCACTTTTTTAGTGTCGTCAGGTACTTGTGGCGCTCTTTGTTCAGGCGTAAGAACGATGTTGTGTACCATTACCCAATCGCCTTTTTTCGCTTTCATCTCATTACCTCTTTTCATTCTGTTAATACTGTCTATTGGATTATTTTTCGATTAAGTCTCTTACGTCACCCATCATTGCTCTTGGCACTGGTAGGTCGATCATAGATTTTAAACCTGGTTTCGAATTGATTACGTGAGGAATCATGTTAACACACATAGCAATTGTTCCTAAACCACCTTCAACTTCTGGTGTGATTGCCATGTTAACTTCTGGTGTTCCTTTAAGTGTGATGTAGTCACCAGTGTGTGTGCCTTCCATTTCAGGCTCAATTTGTTGAGGGTGGATCATGTCGATTTTAACTTGACCATCTACATAACCTTGACCTGTCATATTAACACCAGCTACGTCGCCAGCTGCAGCAAATCCGTATGGTGATTTTCTATCAATTGTAGTTACGATTGGTTTCATTTGTTGTTCGAACTTTTCAACTTTCCAGCCGATAGCGTCTGCAATCATTGCTACTGATTCATGGAAGCCAACGTGACCAGCAAGTGATCCATCTTCAACGCCTTTGTTGAATGCATCAACTGTGATACCAACGCCTTGCTCTTCCATAACAGCAGGTCCGAATGGAGAAAGTGAGTTAACACGTTTTGCTTGGATTGATTCAACATCAGTCATACAACCTGTTAAACAAACTACCAATAAGTCCATGATAAGACCTGGGTTGATACCTGAGCCTAAAATTGTTACGCCATTTTCTTTAGCGATTTTGTCAAGTTCAGCCGCAAGTTCTGGCTGTTGTGCTTTTGGATATGACATTTCCTCTGCAGTAGAGATTACATTTACCTTTTGCTCCAAGCAGTATTTAAGTCTTGGGAATGCATTTTTTGTGAATGAATCAGTTGCAGTTAATACGACGTCTACATTGCCGTTTTTAACAACGTCTTCGATGTCTGCTTTGATGATTACGTCCGGTCTATCACCTTGCTCAATGCCTAATACTTCATACATGTTCTTGCCAACTCTTGATTCAGCTCTGTCACATACGCCTGTAACAACGATGCCTTTTTTTGTAGCAAGCATTTTAGCCATACCACTACCCATTGCACCGAATCCCCAAATAGCCACTTTTACATTTTCCATATAAACTATACCTCCAAATATCATTTTCTTTCTGGCCATATATATTGCAAGTTGAATGCCAAGTTCCATCTACCTTTCATTTTATGTATATAACTTTGTACAAAATTATCATTATATATCATTAAAAGCTAGCATTTACAAGCTAAGAGAAATTTTTTGAAAATTTTTGTTATTTTTTTAACTTGCAAGTTCCCTCCATTCCATCGGTCAAAATCCATTTCAAAAAACAAGAAAAGCAAAATATTTTGCACTTTGAGTGCAAAATATTTTGCTTTTTATCATTCTAACTCATATTTTTTCATTTTATACTGCAAATTCTGTCTCGAAATCTTTAAGACTTTTGATGTTTTGCTTATATTACTGTTATATTTCAGGAGCAAATCCTGAATCACTTGTTTTTCCAAGCTTTCAAGATAATCGTTAATACCGTTGGAGAGATCGATCCGCGTCTGCTGAGTCATATCCTGATTTTTTCTATGAGCCAGCTCATCCATTTTATGCGCCAAATGCTCTTTGGTGATGACATGCTCATCCATAACCATGTTCATGGCCGTTTCAATCATATTCTGAAGCTCCCTGATATTGCCCGGCCACGTGTATTCTTGGAATAATGCTTCTATATCCTTGCCAATCATCCAGACGTCTTTCCCCAGTTTCTCGTTATAAAGCCGTATAAAGTGCTCCGAAAGCATCTTAACATCATCCAATCGGTCTCTTAGACTTGGTATTTTGATGTTCACGACATTCAAACGATAAAAAAGGTCTTTTCTAAACTTACCTCTTTCAACGAGTTCAAGGATGTTTTCATTGGTGGTTGCAATAATCCTGACATCAACGATCACGTCTTTCGATCCACCAATCCTTCGGATATAACCTTCCTGTAGTACACGTAAAAGTTTGGCCTGCAGGGTGATACTCATGGAGTTGATCTCATCGAGTAGCAAGGTGCCGCCATTCGCTTGTTCAAAGAGTCCAGGCTTATCCAGCGCACCGGTAAAACTTCCTTTGACCGTTCCAAACAAAATACTTTCAAGTAAACTTTCCGGAAAGGCCGCACAGTTTTGGGCGATAAATGGTTTTTCGCATCGATCGCTACCCGAGTGAACACTCTGGGCAAAGAGTTCTTTACCCGTCCCTGTTTCACCTTCAATCAAAACGCTGGAGTTTGACATGGCAGCGCGCTTAGCCATTTTTATCGCTTCAAGCAATTTTTTGTTATTGCCTAAAATACTATCGAAATCATAGTAGATCGTACTCCGTTTCTTCGGCTTTTCCGGCTTCATCAGCCTTTCCTGAAGTTCTAAGATTTGCTCGGACATATTGTTGACATTTGTCAAGTTCTTAGCAATTTCAACAGCTCCAATCACTATACCCTCATGAAAAATAGGAAAAGTGGTATTCATGGTGGTGATTTTCTTGCCCTTCAGGTTAAGATAACTTTGCATCTCTTTATGTACGGATTTTTGCTGATTGATTGCCGATAACAAAGTACTGTTTTCTATTTGCCACGTTGGAAAAACATCGAGCAGGTATTTTCCAATTACCTGCTCTGATTCCAAACCTTCTATACGCTCCATAGCCTTGTTGTAGACTAATGTCGTTCCATTTTTGTCAACAATATGAATCCCTTCTTCAACCTCCTGCAAAATATTTTGCATCGCTTGAATAATCAATAATTCGCGCTTCATATTATTTCCTCATTTCACGGCTTAGTAAACTGGATAGTTTTTGCAAAGTGCAAAGACATCTGCCTTGATTGCTTC
>JAFGTX010000009.1 GCA_016938815.1 Clostridia bacterium
CGAAGGCGAGAATCGAAGGTGGAGCTCACCCGGCATGTTTTTACGCTCTGGGCGTTTATTTCTTGGGTCAGGCTTTAGCGTGAAGCTAAGCATCATGCTATCGTGTGCTTTTCTTCGGGTTGATTCCCAAACCTTCAACAAAAAAATAAAACAAGCCCGGACCGTAGTCGAGCTTGCTTTATTTTGGTGCCGAAGGCGGGAATCGAACCCGCACGTCCCGAAGAACTCTGGATTTTGAGTCCAGCGCGTCTGCCAGTTCCACCACTTCGGCATGCAGACTGTCTTTCGACAAGATTAATATTAACACAGACTAGCCTTGAAGGCAAGCCATTTCTGCAATTTTTTATAATTCTCGTATGATTTTCGACAAAATCTGCAATCCCTTCTCCATATCGGCCATAGAAGCGTAGGAGTAAGAGATACGAATGTGACTGCTGTTTTTTGAGGTATAAATGAATCCCGGGTTGATTAGGACTTTATTTTTCAGTGCGTTTTCGAACAGAGTATCTGTATGATAAGCGCGATTCAGCTTGAGCCAGATGTAAAATCCGCCTTTAGGAACGTGCCATGTGGCAATATTCGAAAAGTAGGTGTCCAAATAACTCAAAACTTGATGACAGCGCTCTTTTAGGCGTGTACGGAGTTGGATGAGGTGCTCTTCATAAAGGCCGCTCCTCAGCATGTAAGTCATCATCCACTGGGATACGGAGCTTGCGCCATAGTCTGTTTGCATCTTGATGTCGCCGAGTCTTTCGATGACCGATTCAGGGCCGACAATCCATCCAATGCGGATACCGGGCGCCAATGATTTTGAAAAACTGCCGAGATAGAGGACATTGCCGCTGGTATCCATGGATTTAATGGGTTTTGGCGGTCTGACATCAAAATAGAGCTCTCGATATGCATCGTCTTCAATAATAGGCAGGTGGTTCTTCTGACACCACTTAAGCAACTCAACTCGTCGTTCGTGACTCATGACCCGGCCCGTTGGATTATGGAAGGTCGGAATCGTATACAGAATGGATGTGCCCTCCCGAAGTGTTGAAGTATCAATTATCCAAGGAAGAGGGCCGTCATTGTCGGTAGCGATGGTTTTCATATTGATGCCGGAAAATTCAAAGACCTTTAAGGATTTCACATAGGAGTACTCTTCGACAAAAACCTTGGAATGCTTTCCGAGCAAGGCTAAGGCTACCAGTTGTAGCGCCTGTAAAGAGCCGGAGACAATCAGTATCTCTTTTTCGGTGATATGGATATCATGTTTTTTCAAATAGTGACACAGTTCTGTTCTTAGGGCTTCTAGACCTAGTGGCTCCAGATAATTAAAAGCGATTGGTTCACTTGACATCTGCTGAAAGATTTCAGAAAAAAGGTCCTGTGGCATGAGTTCGGGTGAGACTTCACCTGTACTCAGACGAATGATGTCATCGTCGAATTCATATTTGTTAATGGCTTGTATGGTCGGTAAATTGGCTTGATGAAAGCCTTTTTCGATATAGTCCTTCCAGTTGGGGGTCTTGTCGGAAACCAGTAGTGACCAGGTGTTGTTGGCAACATAAGTGCCTTTGCCCACAGTGGTCTCCAGTACGCCAGAAATGGTGAGCTCTGATATGGCCGTACTGATGGTACTGCGATTAACGTCAAAGGCTACAGCCAGTGCCCTTTGTGTAGGGAGACGATCGCCAATTAGCCAATCGCCGCGATAGACTTTTTTCGTGATATATTGAACGATTTGATGGACCAGCGCTGTTTTAGACGATTTGTCTGGGCACCAGTCGATGGTTACTTCTTTTGACATAACTACCACCTCTAGTAACATTGTAGGGGATAATATTGTATTTCACAAGAAGGTCAATGGATGGGGCGTGTAGAATTAGTATCTATAAGAAAATATGCACGGAGGTTATGAAGTTATGAAGAAGAAAATATATCAGGTGGATGCCTTTACGTCAGAACCCTTTCAAGGAAATCCTGCGGGTGTTGTAACCGATGCGACGGGGTTGACGGAGCGGGAGATGTTATTAATCGCACGTGAAATGAAGCTTTCAGAGACGGCATTTGTCTTTCCGGGCGGTGAGGGTTATGATTTTGAAGTGCGCTTTTTTACGCCAACGGAAGAGGTAGATTTGTGTGGTCATGCAACGATAGCAACCTTTAGCCTACTGAAAGCTTTAAAGTTGATTCCAAAGGACAAGCATCAGCTTATTCAAAAAACAAAGGCTGGCTTGCTTGAAATCAAGTTTGTGGATGATGCAGTCATTATGCGTCAAGCAACACCGATGCACGTTTCAAAGGAAATCGAGATGGCGGTTTTCTGTGAGGCAATGGCAATGGATGCTGGAGTGATCGGTGTTAAAAATCTGATGGGTCAGCCTGAGATTTGGTCAACGGGATTGGCGGATGTTATGCTGCCAGTGGCATCGGTAGAGGTTTTAAAATCCCTTGCTCCGGATATGAATAAATTAGCGGATTTAAGCCGTGAGTTGGATGTATCGGGTGTCCATGCGTTTACCATTGATGAGCACAATCAAATCTGGTGTCGGAATTTTGCACCGGCGTGTGGTATACCTGAAGAGTCGGCAACGGGGACGTCAAACGGCGCACTTGGTGCTTGCTTGCACGCCAAAGGCTATCAAGTTGATGGTGTCCTTGCGTTTGAATCTTACCAAGGGGACTGGATGGATAGTCCTAGCAGAATCCATGTTGAGGTCAAGGGTGAGGATGGTCCTGAAGTTTGGGTAGGTGGCAAGGCTGCTGTTGTGCTGGAAGGTGAAATCAGAGTGAGATAAAATGATGCAACTATAAACGCCCTTTGAGCGATTGTTACAATCGCTCAAAGGGCGTTTTTGTGTTATATCGTAATCGTTTATTTGGCTTTAAAGTGTAATGCAATCACGCCAAAAGCGCCACCTAAAACCAAGCCACCCAAGATGCCATATAGACTATGACCGGCGTTGCTGCCAATAGCATATCCAAGAAGCGCACCTACGATTGCATACGATGGGATTACTGAACCTGTTCTCATATCATTCACCTCTTATCTCTATTACTATTATACCCAAAAATTCAATGAGAATATAATATTTCTTTTTATGAGACGATGCGATTGCGACCGAATTTTTTCGCTTTATAAAGGAGATTGTCTGCAGCGACGATGTTTTGATCTACTGTTCCGTCACTACATTCGATGAGCCCACCGCTAACGGTTATGGAAAAATTCGGTGTTCGCAAAGAATTAGCAATGTTCTTACGGATGCTTTCAGAAAGTTTAGAAGCAGCTTCTAGTGTGGTTTCTGGAAATATCACAACAAATTCCTCGCCACCATATCGACCTGCAAAATCGGTTTCGCGGATACTCTTCTCAATGACGTCAGCGACATTAACCAGTGTGGTATCGCCTACAGAGTGTCCGTAATTGTCGTTGATGCGTTTGAAATGGTCGATATCTAGAAATAGCAGACAAGGCGATGGATGGCCCTGTGGTATTTTCAAAAGTTCAGATTCAAGAATTTCCAAGGAATATTTGTGGTTGTACAGATTGGTCATGGGGTCACGAATGGTTTTTTCAAACAGGGCCTTATTGTTTTCTTCGATGATTTTATGATCTAAATAGACTTCCAGCTTTAATTTAAAAATGACATGGGACAAGGAAAAGGCAATAACGGATATAAAAGTAGCATCGATGACATGATCGATAAAAAAATGGATGGTGCTATAAAGAGGCAGTTGGACGCAGAAAAGAAGTAGCGTCGTACCATAGAGAAAGGCACTGAATCTAGGATGTAAAAAGGCCAGTGCAGCTATAACAAAAGCACCCAAAGTAAAGGTGTTCATATTGTTGGCTTCACGGATTTCAATCAAGGTCATTTGGACACACCAAAGCATGATCAAGAAAATGATGATATTCATGATGACGGCGTGTCGCCACTGTATATTCTCTTTGCAATGGTTCTTGACGTGAAACGCAAAAGGCGTAAGGGCAAGAATAGAAAAAATCATAATGAGATTCAAGAGTAGATGTCGATCTGTAATGGTGCTTCTATTTATGAACACACGAGCGATTTCTTCAATAACGACAAAAAACGAAAAAAGGGCCAAGCGATTGTAGTTTTCGTATTGGTAATGCTTGATAAAAGCCTCTTTCAAATCACTAGGGATTTTAGTGAACATACTGAACCTTTTTCTCACAACGCGCCTCCTTCCGTATTCATAGAACAGACAAGGATATTCTATCATAAATAGTAAAAAATTTGTATTGAAGTTGATAATAAAAATAATGCATGCTACCATATTTAACATAATGTTATTGGAG
>JAFGTX010000010.1 GCA_016938815.1 Clostridia bacterium
GACGCTGAAGTCAAATAAATCTATAGTTGTTAGTTTTCAGGCCTTCTTTTGAAGTGGTCAAAGAAGGACGGATTTTACAGATAGATTATATCGTACTTAATATGTAACATCTTTTGCAAGCCCAGAACGACAATCTGCCCTGGATTATTTAACCCCCAAGCCTCTAAGGTGATTTTAACTCCAGAATCAAATTTGCTATAACAGGTGTAATTTTATTTGACTTTTGCTATACCAACTCGTAACTTGTTGCATCTAAAAGCAGAAACTAACTGTAATGAACAGAATACTAAACCGCAGACGGTTTCTTAGTAGTGCTTCTATTGGTTTTTTGGGAGTCGGATTATTCAGAAACAATGGGTTTGCAACTACTGTTAAGGATCAGAAAAATGATCTTCCCAGAAAATTAGTCTACCGCACTCTTGGAAAGACTGGTATTAAGGTGCCCGTGATCGGAATGGGAATTTTGACTTCTGGTAGCCCTGCTTTGATGAAAGCAGCACTTGATGCTGGAATAACTCTCTTCGACTCCACCGCTGGCCAGCCGCAACAAATACGGAATGAGGAAATGATCGGAGAGGTTCTCAAGGGACGGCATCGGGAATCAGTTATCTATGGCACTAAGATCCACCTCCCCCAAGATTATAAGACGGGCCTCTACGAAAAAACGGCGACTGAGAAAGAATTTACCGAGAACCTTGATGCAGCCCTGAAGCGTTTACAAATGGACTATGTGGATATTCTGTACCACCATATGGTCTCTCGGAGAGAATCAGCCTTTTATGAACCTGTTATGAAAGCCATGGAAAAGGCAAAAAAAGCTGGTAAAGCACGATTCTTGGGTATAACCAGTCATAGCAATGTACCAGAAGTGGTTCAAGCCGCTGCTGATTCGAATTTTTATGAGGTTATTATGGCTTCATACAACCCCAGACAAATAAATCTGCTTCAGGTCAAAGAAGCTATTGCCAATGCAGCCAAAGCAGGACTGGGAGTCGTTGCAATAAAGGTGATAAGGGGAGATATTGAAGAAGGAAAGAAACCAATAAATCCAGGTGCGTCATTGAAATGGGTCCTCCAGGATACGAATGTTCATGCAACTGTACCTGGCTTTAGCAACTTTGACGAGATGAATATCGACCTTTCGGTTATGGAAGATCTAAGTCTTACCA
>JAFGTX010000105.1 GCA_016938815.1 Clostridia bacterium
AGGATAGGATGATAAAAGTCATATTGGTGGATGACCAGCTTTTGCTGAGGGAATCTATTGCATATTTACTTGAAAACGATGATGAAATTCAAGTGGTGGGTATGGGTGAAAACGGGAAAGATGCCTTGGAACTCTGCAAAAATTTGTCACCGAATGTAGTTTTGATGGATATAGAGATGCCGGAAATGGACGGTGTACAGGCGACGAAGATCATCAAAAACGATTTTCCAGACATTAAGGTCATTATTCTAACGACCTTTGAAAACCCGGACAATATCATGGAAGCCTTTGCAAACGATGCTGATGGTTATATCGTCAAAAATATTTCTCACAAGGATCTGGTGAGGGCTATCAAATGCGTCAACAATGGCTTGACGGTCATTCATGAGAGTGTCAAAAAAATCATGATCGACCGATTTAAGGGTTTGAGCGACTATAAGTCTCGATATCAGGATGTTCTAACGGAACGTGAAATAGAAATTGTCAGGCGCATAGCGGCTGGTATGAGTAATAAGGAAATCGGGGCGGAATTGGCATTCTCTCAGGGTACCATTAAGAATAATGTCAGTAGGATACTGGAAAAACTCAATATGTCCGATAGAATGCAGATTGCTATTTTTGCCATAGAAAATGGGATTGTATAGGTCGCCTTATGTTTACAAACACCATTCAAGTAGAAGTGGCAACTATTACCTTGTGGAATTTTTTAGCCATACTGATCAATGCGCTGGCTTTTGTGATCATTTATATGAAAGCCAATAAAAATACATCCCTGAAGGCCTTTTTCAGGGTTCAGTTGGCCATGGTCATTTGGCTTTTGGGAAAGGTTCTCAAGACGGTTTCTCCTACCATTGGCATGCGCTGGTTTTTTATCGTGTTTTACTATTTCGGTATCTGCCTTTTGGAAGCGAGTTTTTTGGATTTTGCCTATGTGTATTATAAGGGAAAGTATCTGGATAAAAAATGGCGGTTGATTATTTATCTGGTAGCGGCTGTCCAGTTTGTGATTGTGGCAACCAATCCCTATCACCATCTCTTTTACAGCAGATATGAATTTTGGGGAGATGACTTTGGCATTTTGTTTTATGCCCATGTTATTGTCAATTACCTTGCTTTTTTTCTCGGAACATGGTTATGCAGTCTTGAATTTAAGAAGCAGCTTGGCGGCAGAAAGCCTTGGGAGCGGCATCTTATTTCCATTGCCATACTGACACCCTTAATCTTTAATTTCATATACATTTCGCGGTTGCTGGAAAGCTTATTTCTGTATTTGAGGATACAAATTTTTGATGTGACACCGATTATATATACGTGGTCGATTTTATTATTTGTGTATGCCACCTTCAAATATGAATTTTTTGAATTGTCACCATTGATGAAGCATGAAGTCGTTGAAAAAATGGATACGCCGCTGCTGGTCACCGACGGTGATGTCAACTTGCTTTATACCAATACTGCCTTTAAAGAAGCATTTGAATACCCGAGGAAAGTATTGGATGCTATGGTCATTACAAATCGGTCGGAAGGTACATTGGATTACGATCGTTCTGTGTATCAGTACGCTATTGACCATCACGTCAGTTTTGGATGTGATCGCTATATTATCGTCTTCATGGATATCACGGCCTATTCCTTGGCGAAAAAAGCATTGGATAGTGAGCATAGAGCTCTGATCGAGGCCAATGACAAGCTGGGTAACCAGATTGAGCTATTAAAGCAGTCTTCTTTGGTAGGCGCTAGGAATTACATTGCACGTGAATTACATGATATTTTAGGTCACGCCTTGGTTGTGACAATCAAGTTGCTGGAAGTTAGTAAACTCTTTTATAAAACCCATCCTGAGCGCGTTACGGACAGCCTTGACAAGGCGGTTGGCGCCATTAAGAAGGGGTTTGATGAAATGAAGGAGATTACGGGAAAAGACAACGGTCAATTATACAACACGGCTACCTTGGAAAAAGAAATCAAAAGCATGTTGAAGGTGGTCCATGTGAGCGGGATCAATGTTAATTTTTATCTGAAAGGTGAAGTGCGCTTATTGGATGAAAAAGTCTACGACACCCTCAAACGCGTCGTGACAGAATTGGTTACCAACACCTTAAAACATGCAAAAGCATCTAAACTCCTCTTGTATATTACCGTGCTTGAAAACAGGATTTTGCTTCAAACCATGGACAATGGACAGGGGATCAAAAACTTGGTAAAGGGTAATGGTCTCAATGGTATTGACGGCAGACTGTCATTGGTCGGTGGTAAGGCAAAGTACACCAGTGAAGTGAACGAAGGTTTTTCTTCCAACATTGTTATAGAACTGTGAACCGGACATTATGTCCGGTTTTTTTATGGGCAAATCAGGCGTTGGCTAGGTGGCTAAAAAAATAGGGCGGCGTGGCTAATGACAGTGACCACTAGTAGATACCAAACTATGGAAATAAAGCATAAAATATGGATGTAGAAGTTTTATGAGTAGAAATAGGAGGGTTATTATGTCAAAAGCACATGAAATTGAATTCAAGCTGTATGGGGACGATATGCAATTTGTAGAGATTGAACTGGATCCGGGTGAAAGCGTTCTTGCGGAAGCCGGAGGGATGATGTACATGCGTGAGAATATCAACATGGAGACTATTTTTGGTGACGGCTCTGGTAAAAGTCATGGTAAAGGACTCATGGGGAAACTGATGGGAGCTGGAAAGCGCCTCATTACCGGTGAAGGTCTCTTTATGACTGTATTTACAAATACGGCAGAGGGCAAGTCCCATGTCGCTTTTGCAGCACCCTATCCAGGTAAAATTATACCGTTTGATTTATCGGAAATGGGGGGCACAGTCATTTGTCAAAAAGACGCCTTTTTATGTGCCGCTAAAGGGGTTGCGATAGACATCCATTTACAAAAGAAAATCGGCGCGGGTTTCTTTGGTGGTGAAGGCTTCATCATGCAAAAACTAGAAGGTGATGGATTGGCCTTTTTACATGCTGGCGGCACCATTTTAAGAAAGGACTTGAAGGCGGGTGAAAAGATCAGAATAGATACGGGTTGTCTTGTGGCGATGACGTCTACGGTAGATTATGATGTTGAGTTTGTTGGCGATATCAAATCGGGTATTTTTGGTGGAGAAGGTTTGTTCTTAGCGACGCTCAAAGGCGAGGGTAGCGTATGGCTTCAATCTTTACCTTTCAGCAGAATGGCGGATAAGATTTATTCAGCTGCAAGAGGATCAAATAAAGGAGAAACCAAAGGTTTCAACAATCCTCTTGAAGAGTTGTCGGGATTGACCAATCTGTTTGGGAGAGATTAGATGAAGACCATGAGCTGTTTATTGATGATACTGGGATTTTTATGGACGGTGGGCTATCAGGGGAATTCAGCGATGACAGAGGGTGACTTAAGAAGTCCTTTGACTATGGTTTATGCCGAAGAAGTAACTGTAACACCTGAATGGCAAATGAACGAAGAGAAGGTGGCAACCGCGCTTGAGATGGGCTTTTCATCTCCGGATACAAAAGTGGAGACAGGGTATTACACACCATCTACAGAGGATGTCATCCAGTATACGAGTCAGGCGAATCCATCTGCTTTGTGGGAATCTTTGACCCATAGGGGATTTGATGCCATCGAAGCGGTTTATGAACGCAAGCAGTATATGTGGCATGAATTTTTCGATGAGCTCGATGTGACGGAATACGAGAGAACCCTTACCTTGCAACTGAAAGGCGACAATATATACGAATCGGATATTGTGGATGATTATGAAAAGTACTATAGGTACTATAATGTCGATAATGGCCTTTATTATGAAGTGCAGGATTTGATGATGGGTAATTTCCTTGATCCAGAAGCGGTATTGACCAACAAGAAATTGGGTATGGTCTGCAATTATGGCGCCATTAGTAGCGTGGTTGCACCAAGCCATAACCCGCTCATCCTCAATAAGGGTGAAACGTGGACGACCCTTTGCGTTGCCTTTCTTGAAGAACGACCATGTATCTATATGGAAAGTCTCTACAATGAAAAGTTATACAAACGCTGGATTGATATAGAGTGGGGAATCATGACGCAAGAATTGGTTTTCGATGATGAAGGCCTTTTGGTAGATGAAAAGAAGTTGATTTCCCTTGTGACCAAGGAGATTGATGACGCTGTTTTCAATGCGCCAACCGACATTGATTATAAGGACATTACCATGTTCATCTATATCGCAGAGGGTGGTGATATGGAGACGCTGGCCTTGGCCATAGGCGATTGTTTTCCGGAAGGGCCAACCGGTGTAGAGTTGGTTTCTGAAGACCAGACAGTGACCTTATATACGAAAGGCGTAGATGCCTTGACGCCAAATCTGGAAGATGTGGTGTATGTATCCTATCACACGGATAATCAGGGGCGGACATCTCGTATCCGAGAAATCGCCCAAGATCGATATTATACCGTTCACGATGGACTAAAGGTGATGGAGATTTACGATGCATCCAGTCGTGAAAAGAAATTCTTTAACTTTGAAGATGTGGTGTTACTCAATGTGGAGAAGACGGAAACAGGTATGACTTATGCTTTCTATGATCCGCAAAATATTTCGGTGAGTGGACTCTATGAAGTGTATCAGTACGTTATTATGGAAGGCCAATTGACAAGGGTCAATAACTACGAGATAGAAAGCATTTATGACAATCAACCGGTTAGACGTGTGGTGTCATATGAAATTAAATGTATCGATTTTGATACATCCGTTTACGATGAAGGTTATTTTGATACTTACAAAATTATTGACCATGGTGAAGGTAGTCAAAATGACGGAGAAAATATGCCTTTTTGGTATGAGTAAAGGAGAAGGTTATGAGTTATAGAAAATGGATGACAGGGTTTCTGATGATTTTAGTGATCGCCTTGGCAGGCTGCGGTGGCGATGCGACAGCAGAGGCAACACAAGAAGTGGAAGAGGCGGTAAGCAGTGTCCTTCCGGAAGTGCAAGAAAGCCAAGCGCCTGCTGTGATTAAAGATTCAGGTCTGGTTAAATG
Source organism: Clostridia bacterium (assembly GCA_016938815.1). Classification (GTDB taxonomy): domain Bacteria; phylum Bacillota; class Clostridia; order Peptostreptococcales; family Acidaminobacteraceae; genus JAFGTX01. The sequence goes on from JAFGTX010000105.1 coordinate 5,014, forward strand.
TGGTGAGATCTATAGGGATCAAGAGTTGAGTTACAACATACTCGGCGTGAGAACGACAGCCTATGACGATGGTTCCAAATATTTGCTGCTGAAAATGGAGGTTTATAACCCTACAGATGAAGCCGTTAATTTTACGCCTTTTGACAGATTTGAATTGTTAAATGATAAGAATTATGAGTGTGGGTTGGATATTTTCACTTCTGTTGATGGGAAATTAGAAGGCAATATCATGTCGGAACACAAGATTCTAGGTGAGGTTGCCTTCGATATCACAAATACAGCGGCTGAAAAATATACGTTACGCATTGGAAAGGGTTTTGAATACAAATCTGCAATTGAAATAGATTACAGCAACATGGATAAGAGCTTCCCAGAGCAATTTGAAAACAGTGACAAGGGTAGCGAATATACCCTTGGTGTGCCGGTGACATCCGACCAGTTGACGATTGTGGTCGATGACGCCAAGATTGAGGGTAGTGACAAACCGGGAAAAGAAGTACTCCTCATCGATATTTCAGTGAGCAATAGCGATAGTGAGTCTATCAATTTCATGGCTGGACTCAACCTTAATGGTGTCTATAATGCCGAAGGTGAAAAACTGGAAATGGCAGTTGGCAGCTGGACATTCCCGAACGATGCCGTTGACAGTGGTGCAACGCTCAGTGGTACGATATCTTATTATGTAGAAAACGGCGCGCGCGCCTTTTATGTGACCGTGACACCGGACCTTGATGATTATGGCACCAAAGTGAATATTATGTTTGATGTGGAATAAAGGAGATTATGATGAAAAATAAATATTTATTAGTAATTGCTATTTTATGTATGACGATGGTCTTTTCTGCCTGTGCAAAGGAGACAAAATCAGCGGAGCCTGCTCAAAGTGTCGAAAA